>JBDNID010000096.1:0-9059 GCA_041688475.1 Aquiluna sp. | reverse complement strand
TTTTGGAATCTGGCGACCTACTTTGGCGCGGTAATGGGCGAACTGTTTGGATCAGTTGAAACCTGGGGTCTTGATGCCGCCGCCGCTGCGGCTTTCTTGGGGCTATTGTGGCCGCGTCTAAAAAAGCAATGGCTCCTGGTCTTGGTTGCCGCTTCAGTGGCGACTCTTCTGACGCCCTGGCTGCCAGCAGGGTCAGCGATTTTAGCTGCGGTACTGGTTGCTTTTTTGCCTTTTAGGGCCAACAAATGATTCTCAGCGTACTGGCCGCTTCAGCGGCGGTTTACAGCTGGAAATTATTTGGTTATTTGATCCCGCAAGCTTGGATATCTGATCGCTTTCGGGCCTTCGCAGATCGGGTAACGACCGTGTTGTTAGCGGCTTTGGTTGGAGTGCAGGGCTTTACCGCCGCGGGCGAATATTCCCTTGATGCTAAGGCAGTTGGGCTAGGAGTTGCGGGTGTCCTGTTAGCGCTTAGAGTTCCATATATCCTGGTGATTGTTGCGGCAGCGTTGACGGCTGCTGGGATTAGGGCGGCCTTAGGCTTCTAGATCGTCCTCGCCCGGCATCCAGGATTCGCCAGGAACACCCCAGCCTTCGAATTTATAGATTTTTTTGAGCTCTTTTTGGTAAGGCTTAATAAGGCGGTCTGCATAGAGGACACCATCTAAATGGTCAAATTCGTGTTGAAAAATTCTTGCGAGCCAACCAGTAGCCTCTATCGAATAGTCGACGCCAGCTAGATCTGTTGCCCGAAGAGTTGCGGTAGCGGAGCGTTTTAGAGGATATCTTTCACCGGGAATTGATAGGCAACCCTCTGAGTCGCCGTCTTCATCCAAAGGGGCATCCAGTATCTCTCCGACTTCTAGTGCGGGATTAATAGCTACGCCTCGATAGTGAATTTCATCTTGTTCGTAATCGTAAACAAAGATTCTGAGACCAACTCCGACTTGGGGTGCGGCAAGCCCAACTCCGGGTGCGGCGGTCATGGTCTCAAACATGTCACCCACTAATTCTTTAATTTCGAGAGTTATGTCGCCAACAGGTAGCGCCGGCTTGTGAAGCACGGTTTCCCCCGTGATTACGATTCTTCTGATTGGCACAACGACAATCTACCCAAGGAAATTCTCTAGTGAAGCGTTTAGGATAGGGAAGTTGCATCGTATGACAAGGAGAGTGGATTGTTTCCACCTGAGTTGCTTCGGGCCATTGCCATTTTACTGGCGGTCATCGGGGCTGTGTGTCTCTCTTTGGGGGCGCAATTTCAAAATGACGCTGTCGGTAAGCACCATGTTTCAAAGCAACTCGTGCCGAGCTCTCTAACACTGAAGCAGGTGTTAAATCTTCTCAAGCGTCCAAGATGGCTAACCGGCACTTCTTTTCTATTATTGGCCATTGTGTTTCAGCTTGGGGCACTCGCATTAGCCCCGTTGATTGTGGTCCAGCCAATCGGGGCACTAGCTTTGATAATCACCTCAATGCTTAACGCTCGCATCAATAAAGTTCGGCTGGATCTAAAAACGTTTCTAGCAATCGGCATGACCATGTTTGGGGTTGGAACCTTCGTCTTTTTTGCTGCTTCCAGTGCGACGCAGGTTCAGATGAGCGATGGAAAGTTATTGGTCATAGTCGGCATACTGTTTGCTTTGCTGATTTTATTCGCAGCATTGTTTTACTTTTCCAAAGGCAGGGTTGGGCCGCTCAGTTACATTTTTGGGGCCGGAGTGCTTTACGGGTTTGTGGCTTCGCTAGCAAAGGTTGTTTTGCTCAGGGTGTCTCAAGAGGATTTTGATTTACTGACTCTGTTGGCTGCTGTCGCCCTGATCTCGGCTGCAATTCTCGGAGGCTGGTTTGTTCAAAACGCCTACGCATCAGGTCCTCCGGATTTGGTTATCGCGGGCTTGACCGTCATCGATCCGGCTGTTGCGGTTGGGATTGGGATTGTTATCCTGGGGGAGGCTTCGGAGGCCGGCTCATTGCAAATTGTAGGTTTCGGGGTTGCCGGTGTCATTGCGACGGCAGGGGTGGTTATGCTCAGCAAGGTGCATCCAGAGCTTTCCAAACAAATAGAGAGTTATGACTAAAAACATCAAGGTCATCATGGCCTGCGATACTTTCGCCCCCGACATCAATGGAGCGGCGAGATTTGCAGAACGCCTTGCCGGCGGCTTAGCGCGCAACGGTCACGAAGTTCACATTATTGCGGCGAGTCAGGACTCATTCAGCGGGATGCGGATTGAGCAGCATGATGGGGTGAGCCTATATGTGCATCGCATGCCCAGCATCCGAGTGCTCCAGCACGCGAGTGCCAGGTTCACAGCGCCTTGGGGGCTGAAAAGAAATATTAGAAAAATTATGATGCAGGTGCAGCCGACGGCGGTTCATATTCAGTCTCATTTACTGATGGGTCGTTTTGCGCTCTGGGCCCTTGCTGGCAGTGGAATTCGGGTCATAGCCACAAACCACCTAATGCCCGAAAATATAATCAAATATTCTTTTTTGCCCAAGTTCTTGCACAACTGGGCTCGGCGAGTTGTCTGGAGGGACACCGGTAAAATTCTTCGCAAGGTTGATGTTGTAACCACTCCGACCAGGCGGGCTGCCGATCTACTGGAAAACTCATCGGGTTTGACGGGAGTGCTGGCGATTAGTTGCGGGATAAACGCTTCTAGATTTGCAAACAGCACCCCCACCAGCAATGCGGATCCCTTATTTCTGTTCTTGGGTCGCTTAGATGATGAAAAGCGGATACCCACGATGCTTCGCGCTGTTGCATCCCTGACCCAGTATCCAAACATTAAAGTTGAGCTTGTTGGAGACGGGTCCGAGAGAGCCAGGCTCCAGTCCCTAGCGATCGAGCTGGGAATCAAAGATCGCGTTAAATTTCTAGGCCACATTCCCGATGATGACCTTCCGGGAACCTATGAGCGTTGTACGGCTTTTGTCATGCCATCAATCGCGGAACTCCAGTCGATTGCGACCATGGAGGCGATGGCCTCTGGTCGACCAGTTATCGGTGCTGACGCCATGGCTTTACCCCACTTGGTTCACGACGGCGATAACGGTTACCTGTTTCCTCCAGATGATGTGCCCGCTCTCGCAGAGCGCATGAGGCGTATCTTGGAGGCCGACGACCAGGAGCTGCTGAGGCTGAGCGAAAACTCGCTGCACTTGATTCAGGCTCACGATATTGAGCGAACGGTGAGTATTTTTGAGGATCTATATCGTGGGGTTGGAGAGGACTCTCCGACCACGGCCGACAACGAGGGTTCTTATTCCGAACCGATTGGTCGTTTGAGCGAGTCCATCAGGGAAAGACTCCAAGAGTTTCGAGCCGATGCCGAAAGATTGCGCAGAAGAGCAGGTGACTTGAGTCATGATGCTAAAGAACGCTTTGGAGAAGTGCGAGAAGAGATGCGAGGGCAGCTCAGCGAAATTAGAACTGAAGTCGAAAGGGCTGCAAAAAAGCTTCGTCGCAAAAAAGACGATTAGCTTCAGCTCATCGCTGTTCGCAAAGAAAAGAAATCGGGCAAAAGGTTTTGGGATGGAGTTCAAAAATTCAGTTACCGAAATCCCTACCTAAATCTCATTAGTATGAACGGAATACCTCCAGCGTCGGGGCTTCTCTCGGCAGCTGGTATCTGAGGCGAAGGAATTTAGATGACCCAGCACCCGTGGCTAAATCATTACCCAAGCGATGTTCCTCACCAGCTCGCCGAGGTCCCCTTTGCACACCTGCCTGCCATGATCAAATCTGCTACAGATACATATTCGAAGACAATCGCTTTTACTCAAGTTATGCCCAATGGCATGAACGGTTCGCTTTCTTTCGAGAAAGTAGACAAGCTTAGTGACGATTTTGCTGCCTATTTGCGCGAAGTTGCCGGGTTGTCTCAGGGCGACCGAGTAGCGGTGCAAATGCCAAACTGCCTCAGCTACCCGATTGTTGCCTTTGCTGTCATGAAAGCCGGGTTGGTTTTGGTGAACACCAACCCGCTATACACGGCCACTGAGATGACCCACCAATTCTCTGATTCCGGCGCAACCGCTCTTATAGTCATAGACATGTTCGCCGACCGACTCCCAGAGGTGTTGCCAAAGACCAAGATTACGACCGTGGTCACCTTGGGAATCTCAGAATTTTTCCCCGGACCGGTTTCCGGAATTATTAGGGCAACCCAGAAATATTGGAGCCGCACCCTTCCGAAAATAACGATTGAGCACACAAAGTTTAGGACCGCTCTAGTCCTTGGCAGAAAGTCAGCCTCTCCCGAAAAGGCTGCTGGATACCTTTCCGGTGTTAATTCCGACACAATTGCGGCGCTGCAATACACCGGTGGCACCACGGGTGTCTCCAAGGGGGCCATGCTTACCCATGGAAATCTGGTGACTAATACCTTGCAGATGATTTCGATGTGTGGGTCCTACATGCGCCCAGGTGCAGAAATCGTGCTAACGGCTTTGCCGCTGTATCACATTTTTGCTTTCACCGTAAATTTGCTTGGTTTTTTCCACATTGGAGCTCGCAACATCTTGGTGCCCTCGCCTAGGCCGCCAAGCAACCTTAAGCGTGCGTTTGAGAACTACAAAGTCACTTGGCTAAGCGGAGTAAATACCCTGTTCAACGCACTGTTGAATGAGCGCTGGTTCGCGGACAGTCCACCAAAGCACCTAAGGGCTTCTGCAGCCGGGGGTATGACCCTGTTTGAATCGGTAGCTACCCGCTGGCGCGATGTGACTGGAACCCCAATTGTTGAAGGTTACGGCCTCACCGAATCCTCTCCAGTTCTGACATTCAACCCTCTTGGTGGTCTTCAGAAGGACGGCACTATCGGTATTCCGGTGCCTTCAACTGAAATTCGATGCGTGGATGATGACGGAAACGACACTGCAGTCGGTGTGCCGGGGGAGCTCATCGCCCGAGGGCCGCAGATCATGAAAGGTTACTGGCAGCGTGATGAAGAGACCGCTCTAACCCTCGAAGGTGGCTGGTTAAGAACTGGGGACATCGCGCAGATGGATTCGGATGGTTATTTCACTATTGTTGACCGCAAAAAGGACATGATTCTCGTTTCCGGGTTCAACGTCTATCCAAACGAAGTTGAAGAGCAAATTGGCGCTATTCAGGGAGTTCTAGAAGTCGGAGTTATCGGAGTTCCCGATGAAACTAGCGGGGAGAGAGTAAGGGCTTTTGTCGTGACAACTTTGCCCGCACCAAGTGCTGAGTCGATAATCGCTCATTGTCGCGAGCACCTGTCGGCTTATAAAGTTCCCCAAAAAATTGTTTTTGTGGACGAGCTTCCAAAGAGTCCGATCGGCAAGATCCTGAGACGTGAGCTGCGAACAACCGTTCTGGCCGGCGGGATAACCGAGACCAAGCCAATCAACACCAGTGCAGAGGATGCTAACTGATGATAAACGTGATGACTTTCTTGACCCAGGTAACGGTTTCCGAGCAAGACGTGGTGACCCCCTTTGAGCAAAACCTAATGGTCGCAATGGTGTTTGCTATTATGTTTGGTCTCGGAGCAGGGTTGACTCCAAGAGATTTTAAGCTTGCAATCAAGCGGCCATGGGGTTTGGCGGTCGGCTGGCTGACTCAGTTCGGAATCATGCCATTACTGGCCTTCACGCTCATCATCACCTTCTTGTGGCAGCTACCGATGGAGTATGCGGCACCCGTGGCTCTCGGCGCTCTGCTGATGGGATCCGTGCCAGCAGGAACCACCTCCAACATATTTACCTATTTCTCCAAGGGCAACTTGGCGCTTAGCGTGATCATGACAACGAACTCGACGCTTTGGGCAATTCTGATGACGCCTCTAGTGCTAGCCCTTTACGGACGTTTGCTTTTCGCCGATAACGAAGAATTCCAAATTCCAATCACCAACATCGTAATCACGCTGTTCCTGTTGCTGATCCCGGTTTTGGGAGGAATGCTCATCCGCAGATACAGTGCAAACATTGGGGCTTTTTTAGAGCTAATGGGTGGCTTCTTTGGTTTGTTCTTTATCGTTTTTCTATTGTTCACTTGGGTTCCAAGAAACTGGGAGCTATTGGCGGCCACGCCTTGGCAAACCTATACGTTGGCAATCGGCCTGGGCCTTTTTGGAATAGCCATTGCCTTCACAATCGCAAAGCTTTTGAAGCTTCACCCGATGAACGTTCGAACTATCGCTCTAGAAACAGGCATTCAGAACGGACCACTTGCTCTTGCAATCGTGCTGTTGACCTTTGGGGGAACTCCAAACGTTGGGCTTATTCTGATTGTCCCGGCCCTTTACTCTCTGTTTATCGTCTTGGTTTCAACCGCGGTCACCTTCTGGTTCCGACGCGCAAATGTGGCGGAAGAGCAGAAGATTCCAAACCTTCTTTAATTCCAATTAGCTAAATACAGCTGAGGTTTTAGATTCAGTCCCTGCTGGTAGCTAAGATTTAAGTGGTTGGGGGCGTTAGCTCAGCTGGTTAGAGCAGCGGACTCATAATCCGTCGGTCGCGGGTTCAAGTCCCGCACGCCCCACTTAGGCCACGTGTCATAAGGTAGTTGGAAAACTACCCCGAGAGAAATCATCTCAAAAGTCCAGACTTCGGTCTGGGCTTTTATTTTTGACCAGTAGCTTTGGGCGAGTTCGATTTAGTTTTCACTTGCAATTTCACCGGCTATTAGGTCTGCGACAACCACTTTTCAAGAACATATTCTTGGTAAGTGCTGCTTGATGCGATTGGGCACCTGGGCATCAATGCCATAAAAGCAACCGCTATCGCGAATCAAGGGTTATCGGAATCTCTATCCATCCTTTATTTGGAGGCTTCCAATTGCAAGAAGGGTGGTGCCCAAGTTGCTCGAAGCCAGAAGCCCTGGTCGATTTAGCAATTGCTTCTCGAGGCTAGGATCCCGCGAACGCTCAAGAGGCCTTAAAAAGGCCAGCTACTTAGTGGCGGGAGGGGGGCAGTGCTCTTCCAAACCTGTAAAAGGGAGATCTCAAAACATTCGGGTCCTATTGGAATAAGATGAAAGAAAATACATGTATTATTAATCACTGTAATGAACACTAAGGAGCCACAGCATTGACAGCGACATACTAAAAAATCTCACAGACCCGGCCATTCTCTTTTTCGCGGTTGGGGTCCTGATCGGGACCATTCGCTCAAACCTGGAAATTCCGGCTCCTGTGACAAAGTTCCTATCCCTTTACCTGCTTATGGCAATTGGCTTCAAGGGGGGCCAGGCTCTAAACCAAGCGGGCCTAAACGGTGTGGGGCTAAAGGTTGTGGGCGTGTCCTTATTGCTCGCCATCATCATGCCGGCTTTATTGTTCCAGATACTAAAGCGCAAGGTCAACAATTTTGATGCCGCAGCAATTGCGGCAACCTATGGATCTGTAAGCGCGGTGACTTTTGTTACAGCATCGCAATTCCTAGTTAGCCGGGGAGATCCGGCTGGCGGATATTTGACAGTTGCATTAGTGGTGATGGAGTCTCCAGCCATAATCATGGCGGTGCTACTCGCAACATGGGTTCGTAACAAGGCTCCATCGGAAATTGGCGCTCTTCAAGATGATCATTTCAATAAGACGCCCACCACAGATGGTCAGCCAAAAAGTGGCAAGGCTTTATCAATCAAATCCGTACTACATGAAGCCTTCACCGACGGTGCTCATTTACTTCTTATAGGTAGTGTCGTGGTGGGCGCCGTCAGCGGTCCCGTGGGCGCGGAGGCTATGGCTCCGTTCGTAGTTGATTTATTCAAAGGCGTTCTCGCTTTTTTCTTGCTGGACATGGGTCTTCTTGTGGCCCGTCAATTGCGCCAAGTGCGCGATGTGGGACCGTTTTTAATTGGATTTGGAATTGTGGCACCCTTGATTGGCGCATCTTTAGCTTTGGGGTTGAGCGCACTGTTTGGCTTCAGTGTCGGAGATGCCACACTGTTAGCGGTGCTTGGCGCTAGTGGGAGTTATATTGTTGTTCCCGCGGTCTTGAGATACGCAATCCCCGAAGCAAGACCGAGTCGATACTTCACTATGTCGTTAGCTATTACCTTTCCATTTAATATTATTTTTGGGATACCGCTTTATTATGCTGCCGCTCAGCTAATTCTCGGATAGGGAGTTCACGTTTTCGGAGGCCCAATCCCTCTCTAATTATTTGTTACCGCGGCCCATCCTCAAGCCCTTCGGTTAGAATCTAAATAATCGTTGGGAGATTGAATCAGTGGCAGTGATTATTGAAATCGGCACGGCTCTTCCAGCCCATGCGCACATTCAATCTGAAGTGACTGAAGTCTTAGCAAGCGAACTAGCAACCTCGGCTTCTGCCAAAGCAGTACTGAGGCGTATTCACGAGGCCACCCAGATCGAACAGCGCCACTTCGTGATGCCAATCTCCGATTATAAAAGTGTCGATAGTTTTTCCAAGGGCAATGAGCTTTTTGCCCAACACGCTCTATCTCTGGCGGCGCAGGCAACTCGAAGTGCACTCACCAAGGCAGGCCTAGAGGCCAGTCAGGTCGACTACCTATTCTTCACCACGGTAACGGGTTTGGGCGCGCCAGCCATCGATGTGATGCTGGCCACCCAGCTAGGTTTTAGATCCGACCTAAAGCGCATTCCGAGTTTCGGTCTTGGGTGTGCGGGGGGAGCTGCTGGAATCGCGAGGGTCGCAGATTATCTAAGGGGGCACCCATTCGAGATTGCCTTAGTCGTCTCGGTTGAGCTGTGTTCTTTGACAATCCAGTGGCAGGATCGCTCAATGGCCAACTTTGTTGGAACCGGAATCTTTGGGGATGGTGCGGCAACGGTGGTCATGGTGGGGGATAAGCACGAGCTTGCAAATCGTGGAATTACTGTGAATGCCTCTCGCAGTGCCTTATATCCCGGCACCGAGCAGATGATTGGCTGGCGCATAGGGACATCTGGGATGTCCCTAATGCTGGAGGCCGGTGTGCCCGAGATCATTGAGCAGAACTTCGCCCATGATGTCGACGCATTCCTGTCTGCCAACGGGTCCGCGCGGGACGATATAGATGTTTGGATTGCCCACCCTGGTGGGCCGAAGATTCTCGA
>JBDNID010000095.1:0-7178 GCA_041688475.1 Aquiluna sp. | reverse complement strand
AGTAAATGTCAGAACTAACTAAAAAGTCAGCTAGTGAGCTGGCTTTACTCATTGCCTCTAAAGAGGTTTCTTCGGTCGAGGTCACATCCGCCTTTTTTGACAGAGCTGAAAAGCTCAACCCAAAGACCAATAGTTTTTTATACCTAAATCGTGCGAATGCAATTAAAGCTGCCGAGCTTGCGGATAGCGAGCAGGCCGCGGGAAATCCACTTTCTGCGCTACACGGGGTTCCAATAGCGGTAAAAGACAACCTCACCACGATGGATTCCCCAACCACTTCGGGTTCAAAGATGCTAGAGGGTTGGATGCCGGAGTATGACGCAACTGTTGTACAGAGGCTCCGCGCTGCCAGACTGCCAATTTTGGGTAAGACGAACCTGGATGAATTTGCCATGGGCTCCTCTACCGAGTTTTCGGCCTATGGTCCTTCCAGAAACCCTTGGGATTTAGAACGGATTCCAGGCGGATCAGGTGGGGGCTCTTCATCGGCCGTCGCGGGCATGCTGGCGCCAATCGCGCTTGGTTCTGACACTGGTGGCTCGATTCGCTTTCCTGCGGCCGTGACCGGCTCCGTGGGAGCTAAGCCGACCTATGGCGCAGTATCGAGATATGGCTTGATCGCTCTGGCTTCTTCTTTGGATCAGGTTGGCCCAGTCTCAAACACGGTCCTCGACTCGGCGCTACTGCAAGATGTCATCGCAGGGCATGACCCGCACGATTCGACCTCAATTAGAGAATCTCTCGGCTCTATGGCCGAAGCCGTTCGCAATGCGGATGTTAAGGGACTAAGAGTTGGAATCGTAAAACAGCTCTCCTCCGACGCTTTTCAGCCCGGCATTAAGGCTCTCTTTGAGGACACCGTGCAGAAGCTGGTAGATCAGGGTGTCGAAGTTGTTGAAGTGGACTGCCCTAGCTTTGAATACGCAATTGCCGCTTATTATCTAATTCTTCCCGCAGAAGCTTCATCAAATTTGGCAAGATTCGACTCGGTTCGTTTTGGGCTCAGGGTCGCCCCGGAGGGAAACCCGACAATCGAGCGCGTCATGGCCCAGACACGAGAAGCCGGCTTTGGTCCCGAGGTGAAAAGAAGAATAATTCTTGGAACCTATGCTCTTTCATCTGGTTACTACGACGCCTATTACGGTTCAGCCCAAAAGGTTAGAACCCTGATTCAGCAGGACCTAGCTAGAGCTTTCAGTCAAGTTGATGTTTTGATTACACCGACTGCGCCAACAACTGCCTTCAAGATTGGTGAGAAAATCAATGATCCAATCGCTATGTATCTAAACGACATCGCTACCATTCCGGCCAATATGGCCGGAATTCCTGGGATGTCTGTTCCCAATGGTCTAGCTAAAGAGGACGGCTTGCCATCTGGGGTCCAGATTCTGGCCCCTGCCAAAAAGGATGCCTTGATGTATCGAGCCGGCGCAATTATTGAAAAGCTTTATGTTGATCAGTGGGGTGCCCCGCTGATTACCCAGGCTCCCAACCTAGAGGTGCTCTAATGGCTAAAGAACAACTAATGGAATATGAAAAAGCCTTGGAGTTATTCGAGGTAGTGATAGGCCTTGAGGTCCATATCGAGCTAAACACTAAATCGAAGATGTTTTGCGGGTGCGCAAATGCCTTTGGCGATGAACCAAACACCAATGTTTGCCCAATCTGCATAGCTCTTCCCGGCGCACTGCCGGCGGTCAATAAAAAAGCGATTGAGTCATCAATCGCCATCGGATTGGCCCTTGAATGTCAGATTGCACCAACCGGCAGGTTCTCAAGGAAAAACTATTTCTACCCGGATTTAGCCAAGAATTTTCAGACCTCGCAGTATGACGAGCCGATTGCTTTTGAGGGCAAGGTCTCGATCGAGCTTGAAGACGGTGAAGTATTTCAGATTGATATTGAGCGGGCGCACATGGAAGAGGATGCTGGAAAGCTAACCCACGTCGGTGGAGCCACCGGGCGTATCCAGGGTGCCGAATACTCCCTGGTTGATTACAACAGAGCCGGTGTTCCACTGGTTGAGATTGTCACCAAACCCGTCTATGGCACCGGAGCCAGGGCACCCGAGGTTGCCTCCACCTATGTTCGTTACATTCGAGACATGGTCAAGGCGATGAATGTCTCTGATGCTCGAATGGAGCGCGGTAATGTTCGCTGCGATGCGAACGTGTCGATTCGCCCAAAGGGTCAACAAAAACTGGGCACCAGAACCGAGACAAAGAATGTAAACAGTTTGCGCTCAATAGAAAATGCTGTGAAGTACGAGATTCAGCGCCAGGCCTTCATCTTGTCAAATGGTGGCAGCATCACTCAAGAGACCAGGCACTGGCACGAGGACAAAGGCCACACCTCCTCTGGAAGACCTAAGTCTGATGCCGACGACTACCGATATTTTCCAGAACCCGATCTTGTACCAGTTCAGCCAAGCCTTGAATGGATCGAAGAGATTCGTAAAACCCTTCCAGAGAACCCAGCGCTTAGGCGCAAGCGGCTTCAGCAGGACTGGGGTTTTGCGGACTTAGAGTTTCGCGATGTTCTGAATTCGGACCTACTGGATCAGATTGAGGCCACGGTTGCCGCCGGAGCATCAGCGCAGTCGGCGAGAAAATGGTGGACCGGTGAGCTGGCGAGACTTGCCAATGCGGACAATTCAGCAGCTCAAGACTTGGCAATCACTCCAGTGCAGGTGGCAAAGATTCAAACCCTGATTGATTCTGGGGAGCTAACCGATCGCATGGCCAGGGAGGTTGTGGCCGGGGTTATAGCCGGCGAGGGCGATCCAGAGACTGTTATCGAAAAGCGTGGGCTTAGGGTGGTCTCCGATGAAGGCGCTTTGATCGCGGCAATTGATGAAGCTTTGGCCAAACAACCCGATGTGCTGGAGAAAATTCGCGAAGGCAAGATTCAAGCTGCGGGAGCCATTATTGGAGCCGTTATGCAAGCAATGCGTGGCCAAGTCGATGCTGCCAGAGTGCGTGAGCTGATATTGGAGAGAGCTAAGTAGTAACTAGAAAATAAAAAAAGCCGAGGGGTTATCCTCGGCTTTTTTTGGGGTGAGTAACGGGACTTGAACCCGCGGCCCCCTGGACCACAACCAGGTGCTCTACCAGCTGAGCTATACCCACCATGTTTTTATGGAATCGGAACTTCTAAATTGTATCAGCGCTGAGAGATTCCGCTACCTGCTTCGCAGATTTGGAATCTGCTCCAGGAGCTTTCACCAGTATTGTCTCTCGGTAATACCGTAGCTCTTTGATTGATTCCAAGATGTCAGCCAGCGCCCGGTGGTTGCCGGTTTTTTTTGGGAGCTGAAAATAGGTCTTTGGAAACCATCTCCTAGAAAGTTCCTTGAGGCTGCTGACATCAATGTTGCGATAATGCAGGTATTGGTCGAGCTCCGGCATTTGGCGATTTATAAACATCCGGTCTGTGCCAATTGAATTTCCGGCCAAGGGGGACGAGCGCTCAGTGACCCACTGTTTGATATATTCAAGCACTAGTGCTTCAGCTTTTTTCACCGAGATCCCTTTTGGAATTTCGGTTATGAGACCGGAATCTGTGTGCATTTTGGTTACAAACTCACCCATGTTTCGAAGCGCCTTTTTACCGGGCTTTATGACTAGCTGAAGTCCCGGATGCATTGCGACAAGATCGTCATCCGTGACCACAACTGCAATCTCGCAGATCTCGTCAACCGAAGTGTTCAGTCCCGTCATTTCGCAATCGACCCAGACTATGTAGTCAGCCACTTGTTCCTTCCCGCTTCCTCAAGACTTAGTCTTCGGAATGTCTTGACTCTTTGGCGGACTTTTTTTGAGCCTTGATCTCGGCCTTTTCTCTTTTTTGTTCGGCCCTTAGTTCCTTTTTTGAAAGGGGCTCTGGGGTCTCGGCTGAATCTTGTGGTTCTTGGATGAATTCTGGCATCGCGAGTGAAGACGCGGGGATGGGCGCTTGGCTAATCATGGGTTCACTCCAAGCCATTTGGTTTTCGCCATCCAGCACTACGTCGTCATTTTGCTCCGACCAGGGTAGGCTCGCGTCCTCAATAATTTTGGGGGTCGGCAAGGTTTCGGCATCCTGATTTTCGGTCTGGGACTCGGTAGCTGACTGGTTCTGTTGCTCCTCATATTCGGCCAATAATGTTGTCACAACGTTCGAAGAAGGGTTTGGAGCATTTGGAGAACTCGGGATTGAGTTTTCGGCAATGGAATCCATGGCTTTGGGGGTCGAGCTTTTGCCCGACAGTGATTTGGATGATTCAGACTTATTTAGTGCCTTCGCCTCTTTGCGCTCCACTCGGATTGTCTTGCGCTCTTTGCGGCCCTCAACTAGCCAGTAGAGGGTTGGAACCAAAACCAGAGTTAGCAAGGTTGATGAGAACAAGCCTCCAATAACCACTATGGCAAGCGGCTGAGAGATAAATCCACTTCCTCCGGTTAGGCCAAATGCCATTGGGGTCAGAGCGAAGATGGTTGCTAGCGCAGTCATCAAAATCGGGCGCAGCCTTTGTCTTGAGCCATTAAATAACGACTCCTGAACGCTAAACCCGCGCTTACGATACTGATTCACAAGGTCTATCAGCACAATCGCGTTTGTGACAACGATTCCAATCAGCATCAACATACCGATCAGTGCTGGCACCCCAAGTGGGGTGTCAGTGATCAGCAGGAGCCCTAAGGCTCCGGTGGCGGCAAAAGGAATTGAGATCAATAGCAGTAGCGGCTGGATTAGCGAACCGAAAGTCGCCACCATCACAATATAAACAATCGCTATTGCCGCCAAAAGCGCTAAGCCCAGCTGGGCGAATGATTCGGCCTGGTCCGCTGCTGCTCCGCCGATGCTCGCCTCTATGCCCACTGGTAAGTCAATGCTTGCCAGCCGCTCGGTGACAGCCGCGCTGATGGTTCCTAGGTCATCGCCTTCAGGTGCAAGCGAGACGGTAGCGGTGCGGTCCCCTCGTTCTGAAGTGATTGAGGTCGGTTTCAAGACCTCCTGAACGCTCGCGAGGCTGCTGAGGGCTAGAAAGCCCTCTTGGCTTGGGATCAAAAGCGCCCTGATGTCTGAGATCGTTTCTGGGGTGGTTTGTCCAGTCACATAAACCTGAGTGTCTTTGCCTTCAACATTGAGCTGGCCTAGCGAGCTAGGTCTTAGCGCTGAGGCGACAATGCCGGTTATTTGAGTCTCCGTGAGTCCAACCTCGGCAGCCTTAACGCGATCAACGATGATCTCTAGGACTCGCTCATCTGCCTCTAAGGTCGTTGTCACGGAGGTGATGTTTGGAATATCGCGCATCTGAGATGCGATTAGATTCACAGCCTCTTGCAGTTTGGATTCATCGCTGGCAAGGATTCGAATGTCCACGGTCTCCGAGGAGCCAAAACCGCCGCCCGAAGAGACAGTGATCTCGGAGTCTTGCGGAGCCTCGAGCTTCAATACCTGTGTCTTGATCAGCTCAACATCGAAGTCCTCATCGGCAATCACGTTCATTGCAACACCACTTGGGGAAGCGCCGAAGGCTACCCGGCCATCTGCAGCCGAGCCGATTGTGGTCTGCACCACCTCGACACCTTCAATGCCTAGGATCTGGGACTCAAGAACCTTGGCCGCCTCGTCTTCTTCTTCAAGAGTTGCCGAGGCTGGCATCTCAAGGCGAGCGTTGAACTGATTGGATCCGCCACCATCGATAAAGTTGGTTTTTAGTTGTGGAACCAGAGCAACCGTGAATCCCAACAATAAAATCGAAGCTGTGATTACGAGCCAAGGGTGCCTGCGGGTTCCATTCAGAATCGGAATATAGCCGCGCTGCAGGAAGGTCTTCTTCTCGCGCTCTTCCTCTATCACCCGTTGCTTTTCCCCGAAGTTCTTTGGGTCTTGGGCCTTAGCCAAAACTAGGCGCTTTGGAGTTCTCAAGAACCAATAGGCCAAGACCGGAACTATGGTAAGTGAAACAAGTAGCGAAGCCAAAAGTGCGATCGCCACGGTGAAGGCGAACGGTCTGAAAAGCTCACCGATCAGGCCTGAAACTAGGGCGATCGGCAAAAAGACTGCCACCGAGGTAATTGTTGAAGCTGTAATGGCGCCAGCAACTTCTTTGACAGCTGTAATGACAGCTTTTTTGCGTTTCTCACCATACGCAAGGTGCCGATTAATGTTTTCAATGACCACAATCGAGTCATCTACTACGCGACCAATGGCGATTGTCAGAGCACCCAAGGTCAAAATGTTCAGTGAATAATCGGCTACTGAAAGACCTATGAAGGCAATCAACAATGAGGTTGGAATCGAAATTGCGGTGATTAGGGTGGATTTCACTGAAAGCAGGAACACCAAGATGACCAAAATGGCCATTGTGAGCCCCAACAGGCCCTCGACGGTCAAATCTTCAATGGATTTTTCGATGAACGGGGCTTGGTCAAACACGGTATTGACCTCAACGTCACCACCGAGCTGAGCGATTAGATCTGGAACTAACGCCTGCACGCCGTTAGAAACTGCCACCGAGTTACCATCGGGTGTTTTGGTGATAGCCACCGCAAGGGACTCAAGACCATTGGTTCGTGCAATCGAGGTGACTGGAGAGTCCTCATAGCTCACTGTGGCAACATCACCGATGGTAAGAACACCAGAGCCAGCAATTGGCGAAATAAGAGGTAGGGCTTCAAATTTGGAAATGGTGTCAACAGCCGATCCAATTTGGATTGCAATCGAACCGTCTTGATCATTTAGTGAACCAACGGGTAGCACTAATCCGCTTGATTGAAGAGCGGTGGCAATGTCTCTAGCGCTAAGCCCATTTCGGGCAAGAGCCGCTTGGTCGAGGTTCAGGCTCACCTGCTTGGTTTTACCGCCCGATACCGCCACATCGCGAATTCCGTCCACTTGCCGAAATAGCGCCGGGGCAACATCGTCTAAGAGCTCGCTAATTGCTTCGTTGTTGCCGGTATTAGATGAAATGGCTAGAGCAATAATGGGAATGGAATCGAAGCTTCCGGAAATAACGCGGGGGATGACGTCTTGCGGCAGTGTCTGCTCAACCGATCGAAGCGCGGTGTTGATTCGTTCATTTGCCTCCGTGGTGGATGTGCCGAATGCGAAGGAAATTCTGATTACTGAGAGGCCGGTAGTCGAGGTGACGGTTGTGGACTCGAGATCCTGAAGCCCAATTACCGCGTTTT
>JBDNID010000015.1:0-12074 GCA_041688475.1 Aquiluna sp. | reverse complement strand
TGCGTGATCACGTTGCCAAGGAGATTGGCGCCATAGCTAGGCCAAAAACCATCATCGTGGTGAATGAATTGCCCAAGACTCGTTCCGGCAAAATCATGCGCCGGTTATTGCGAGACGTGGCTGAGGATCGCCCCATAGGCGATATCACTACTTTGACCGACACCTCGGTAATGGACATAATCACCGGCAAGATTAATGCCGGCCATAACGAGTAAGCATGCGGCTTCGAAGGGCTGAGCCTAAAGATCTAGCTAAATTGACTCAACTTATGTTGGCGTTCAGTATCGAAGCCCTGGCTCCTTTAGAAACACAACACATTGAAGGGGCCGCCGAGCCGTTACTTACTGAAAACCCGCTCGGTGTGATCTTGGTGGCCCAAGATGAAGAGCTCTTGGGATATCTAGTGATGAGCTTTGGCTGGGGCATCGAATCTGGCGGCAAGGAAGCGCTCATCGATGAGGTTTATATTTCTCCCAGTGCCAGAAACCAGGGCCTGGGAAGCGCTCTTGCCGACCTGGCAATCCAGAATGCCAAAGAAAATGGGGTGAGGGCAATTTTTCTAGAGACTGAAAAGCCAAACGATCGAGTGAGGAATCTCTACAGCCGACTCGGTTTCGAGCAAGAGGATTCGGTCTGGCTTAGAAAAAAGCTTTAGCTACAAAAATTCAACAATCAGTTCAATTTCAACTGGCGAGTCAAGCGGTAAAGAGGCTACGCCCACAGCGCTCCTAGCGTGTTTACCAAGTTCCCCAAAAATGCTCTCCAGCAATTCAGAGGCCCCATTAATCACGCTTGGTTGAGCCGTGAAGTCCCCGGTGGAGGCCACAAAGCCAACGACTTTAACCACTTGGGTGATCCGATCCAGGTTGCCAATCACGCCTTTGACTGCAGCCAGTGCGTTTAGCAAGCACCTTGCGGCAAGCTCGCGAGCCTCGGCTACTTCGATGCCGGCCCCGAGTTTGCCTGTCGCCATGAGCTTGCCATCAACAAGCGGCAGTTGACCCGAGGTGAAAACCAGGTTTCCCGAGACCATTGCCGGTAAATATGAGCCTGCCGGGGTTGAAACTGGCGGCAACTCCAGACCTAAATCCAGAATTCTTTGTTCGACACTCATTTACTCTGCGGCTTTTTTGAAAAAGGCTATGAGGCCGCCCTGTGGGCCGGTGGTTATCTGGACCAGCTCCCAGCCCTGGTTGCCCCAGGTGTTTAGAATTTGGGTTTCTTTGTGAAGCAAAAGCGGTGTTGTGATGTACTCCCACTTGGTCATTTACAGCTCCTAATCAGCAAGTCTTCGATAACCTAGAGTCTATGTCCGGAAAGTCAAAAGGTTCTGCGCTCGCAACCTTTCTAAAGTTTGGTCTTTTTAGCGCGGTAGCGGGAGTCTTATCCGTCGCACTACTAGCCCCTGCAGTCGCAGTTGCTGGAGTTGCGGCCTCCACCGGAATAGGGATGTTCGAAGGCCTCCCAAGTTACATTCGACCTGTCAATTCCGCCGAATCATCTACTGTCTATGCTCTCAAAAATGGCGAGCCAGTAAAGATGGCGACCTTCTTTCACGAAAACCGAGTCGAGATTCCATTTGAGGCAATCTCCCCTAACCTGGTGAATGCTGTAATCGCGACTGAGGACCCAAGATTTTATGAGCATGGCGGCGTAGACATTATTTCGCTGGTGCGTGCATCGCTTACCAACCTCGCAACTTTTGGCGATGGTCCGGGAGCTTCCACAATCACAATGCAATACGTCAGGCAATCATTAGTTGAAGCCGCAAACCTTTCGGGAGACGCGAGCGCTATCGCCGCAGCCACCGAGGTGACCATCGAGCGAAAGCTTCGGGAAATCAGGCTTTCAATTGCCCTTGAGCAGCAATTCAGCAAAAAGGATATTCTCGCCGGATACATGAACTTGGTTTTTTTGGGGAACCAGATCAACGGAGTTGAAACTGCCTCGCGATATTATTTTGGGATCAGCGCTAAAGACCTGAACGTGCCGCAGGCCGCTTATCTTGCGGCCATGTTGAAGTCCCCCAACGATTACAAACCTGATGAGGCGGACAATTTAGAGCGCGGCATTGGACGCCGCAATTACGTGTTGCAGCAAATGGCAGACGCAGGATATATTTCTGCGGAGCAAGCCGTGTCCTATAAGGCCTCGCCGATTCAGACCGACATCACAAAAACCAGACAGGGTTGCCAAGAGAATCAGGTGACCTCTTTTTTCTGTGACTTCACCGTTTGGACGATTCGAAACTCCCAAGAATTCGGTGTCACCCCCGAAGAGCGTGAGATCTTACGTCGACGCGGTGGACTAGAGATTTACACGAGCTTGGATTTATCGGTTCAGCAGGTGGCTTGGGATACCACCATGACCGACCTTCCCCCTGAGAGCGAGTGGGGTTTTGGCACCGCATCGGTATCGGTGGAAGTTGGCACTGGTCGCATTATTTCGATGGCCCAAAACAGATACTTTGATCAATCCGCTGAGCCAGTTCTTGGCGGAACTAGCGTGAACTACAACACTGATAAAAATTACGGCGGCTCATCTGGATTCCAACCCGGATCCACCTATAAAGTCTTCACCTTGGCCCAGTGGCTTAGCGATGGTCACACTCTGGGTGAGCACGTGGATGGCCGAATCTTCACCGGCGAGGATGTGGACCTCGATGGCCAACCCGACCCGGTAAAAATCTGGAATGTTGAAAAGGATTTCCGAGCCAGCTGTGGCGGGGTTGTCGGACTTTGGGAAGTCAATAACTCTGGCGATAAGACAGTCGATGATATAAGCGTTTACCAAGCTGTTGTAACATCTCAGAACACCGCCTTTGCGGCGATGGCGGCCCAGCTGGATCTTTGCGCAATTAGAGACTCCGCTAAGGCATTCGGTGTGCATCGCGCTGACGGCAATGAACTTGAATATGTCCCGGCTTCAATTTTGGGAACGAATGAAATTTCGCCGCTAGCAATGGCTGCAGCCTATGCCGGCATCGCTAACGCTGGCCTCTACTGCTCTCCGGTAGCAATCGATAAGGTTCTTTTGAGAAGGACCCAAGAAGAGCTTCCAGTTCCAAAGACCCAGTGCTCCCAGGCGGTTACCCCAGAGGTTGCGGCCGCAATGACGCACGTGATGCGTGCCGTTGTTTCGGGTGGCACGGGTGCCGCCGCCAACCCCGGCGATGGAACTCCTCTGGCTGGTAAGACCGGAACCACTGACCGCCGAATCCACACCTGGATGGCTGGATTTTCCTCCAAAGTCGCCACGGCTACCTGGGTTGGTAATGTGGTGGGCCTAACATCCCAATCTTCCAAGAGCATTAATGGCAGAGCTGTCTCGACCATTCGCCACTCGATATGGAAAGAAATCATGCGCGAGGCTGATAAGCACTACGAGGGTGAATCCTTCCCAAGCCCTGACCCCCGTTATGTAAGCGCACCCATGGTTACGGTCCCAGAGGTAACCGGGTTCGAATTGGAAAGTGCAAAGGTTCAGTTGGTTACCAGCGGATTGAGCATGCAGGTGATTACTCAAGAGGTTCCTTCCAGCCAGCCGGCGGGTACCATCGCATACACAACCCCCGAATTCGGCACCCCAGTTCCCAAGGGCTCGATTGTGAAAGTGTTCGTTTCTTCGGGCGGGAAAGTCATGGTGCCAGACATTGCAGGTATGGATTACACCAGCGCCTTTGCTGTTTTGCAGGCACTCGGACTAACACCATCTTTCCCGCAACCAAGTCAAATAAGTCTGAATTCAAGATGCGATCCGATTTGGCCAAACGATGTAGCAATTGGAACTTCGCCGGCCGTGGGAATCGAGATTTCTAATGCCAGCGCGATCTTGGTCATTCCAAATAAATGTGGCTAGCCGGCAATGGAGGCCCCTTTCGGCTGATTGAAAAATCCGTTGAGATCGGAGTGAAGTCTCCATTCACCATTTTGCACATCTCCGATTTGCATTTTGCCCCGGGTCAAAACAAAAAAGCCAGTTATTTAGAAAAACTTGCTGAGTTAAGGCCGGATTTGGTAATCAACACCGGCGATAACCTAGGTCACGCTCAAGCTATAAACCCGGCGCTCAGGGCCCTTGCTCCCCTAATGGATTTGCCGGGGGTATTTGTGAATGGGTCTAACGACTATCGGACACCCATGCCAAGAAACCCGCTGAACTATTTAAAAGGTCCGTCGAAGCCTAGGAGGACCGCTAATCTCGACACCAATCGATTTACGCGAGAGCTGGAGACGGCGGGCTGGCTGAATCTAAATAATCAAGCTGGTTCGATGAATATCAAAGGAACAAAACTGGGCTTTTTGGGGCTTGATGATCCTCACGAAAATCTCGATAATCTTCCGGGTCTTACCCAGCAGCGCCGAAGCGTTGAGTCGGCCGAGGTCTTATTTGGCGTTGCTCACGCACCCTATCTTCGAGTAATTGAAAGCTTCACCAAACTCGATGCCAGTCTGATATTCGCCGGCCACACCCATGGCGGTCAGATTCGCCTGCCCGGTCAACGAGCCCTGGTGACAAACTGCGATTTGCCAACCCAATATGCTTCGGGGCTTTCGGCATGGGAATTCGGCTACAAACAATCAATGCTTCACGTGTCTCAAGGGTTGGGCTGTTCAATTTATGCGCCAGTGAGACTTTTTTGCCCCCCGAGCGCAACGCTTCTAAGCATTTCTTAGCCGAGCTCCTGGGCAACTAGCTCTGCTATCTCGTAGGTGTTGAGAGCAGCGCCTTTTCGAAGGTTATCCCCCACCACAAATAAATCAATTGAGTTTTCAAAATCCTCGGATTGCCTGATCCGACCGACAAAGGTCGGGTCTTGCCCTGCAACATGCACTGGAGTTGGAAAAATGCCCTTCTCCGGATCATCCATCACCACGATGCTTGGCTGTAGCTCCAACTCAGCACGAACCTGGTCTGCGGTCAGGTTGTGTCTAAAGGTCGCGTGAACCGCGAGGGAGTGAGAGACCTGCACCGGGACTCGCACGCAGGTGGCCGATACCTTGAGATCCTTGATTCCAAGAATCTTGCGGGACTCATTTCTGACCTTGAGCTCTTCAGAGGTGTGGCCACCGGGCTGGAACCCACCGGCTGCTGGAATCACATTTAGCACAATTGGGTTACCCCAAGGCGAGTCGGTTTGATTGATGCCGGCATCGGCAATGATTTCGGAAACGTTATCCGATCTAAGCCCCGCATCCGAATGGCCAGCCACCGCAGCTATCTCCCTAGCCAGTTGGTCGATTCCGACACTGCCCGCTCCAGAAACCGCCTGATAGCTAGAAACTACCAACTCCGTGAGCTGCCACTTTTTATGCAGCGCGCCGAGGGCTGCCATCATGGTCAGCGTGGTGCAGTTTGGGTTTGAGATGATTCCTAAAGGCCTCGATTTAGCTGCAAAAGGGTTCACCTCGGGAACCACTAGTGGCACCTCGGGGTTCATCCGAAACGCACCTGAATTATCAATCGCGACAACTCCCATACCGGCTGCGATAGGGGCCCAGATCTCGGAAACCTCGTCTGGGACATCAAACATAGCAATGTCAATTCCATCAAAGGCCGCTTCTGTTAGCTCGACCACAACGTGAGGAGCGCCGTGCACCATGATCTCTCTGCCAGCCGAGCGCTTAGAGGCAATTAGCCTAATTTCACCCCAGATGTTTTCGCGAGCGTTGATGATCTCAATCATCACCGTGCCGACGGCTCCGGTTGCTCCGACTAGGGCAAGGTTTGGCTTGGACATTATTTACCTTCCGGTTCCCGCGTAGATGATTGCGGTGTCTGCGGCGTCTAATTCAAATGCGGTGTGCACCGCTCGCGTGGCGTCCTTGAGCTGGCTAGCCCGGGTGATGACCGAAACGCGAATCTCGGACGTGGAAATCATTTCGATGTTGATTCCAGCTCGAGCCAGGGCGCCAAAGAGCTTGGCCGAAACTCCCGAAGAGGTCTTCATGCCCGCGCCAACTATAGAAAGCTTGCCGATTTCATCATCATAGCTAACGCCCTCAAAACCAACCTCGACTTGTTTTGAGCGCAGGGCCTCAACGACCTTGGGGCGCTCAGAGTGGGGCAGGGTAATTGAAATATCGCTGAGTTGAGTGTCCTGGGAGGATGAGTTCTGAACAATCATGTCGATGTTCACTCCAGCCTCTGCAACTATCTGGAATACCTCAGCCGCCTTGCCTGGAATATCCGGCAGACCAATGATGGTGATCTTGGATTGAGTGTCATCGGTTGTGACACCTGAAACAACTGGTTCTTCCATTTCTTCTCCTGGCTTTGTTGTGTAAACAAGGGTTCCTGAATCGGCGCTGAAGGTGGACCTTACTCGAAGCGGCACGCCGTGTCTTCTTGCAAATTCCACCGCGCGAATATACAAAATCTTGGCCCCGGAGGAAGAAAGCTCGAGCATCGATTCAATATCGATCTGTGCCAGCTTCCTAGCCCTCGGCACAATCCTAGGATCGGCGGTGTAGACACCGTCGACGTCCGAGTAAATCTCACAGACATCGGCGTTCAATGCCGAAGCCAGAGCCACTGCCGTGGTGTCAGATCCTCCGCGACCCAGAGTCGTGACATCGCCAGTTTCGAAACTGAATCCTTGAAACCCTGCAACAATCGCAATTTCCCCAGCGTTTAGAGCTTCTCTGACACGCACGGGCTCGATTTTCCAAATTCGGGCTGAGCCGTGATCAGAATCTGTTGAGATACCGGCTTGATAGCCGGTGAAAGACTTTGCCTTGCCACCTTGTTCCTGAATTGCCATCGCGAGCAAAGACATTGAAATTCGCTCACCCGCGGTCAGCAGCATGTCCATCTCTCGATTATCGCGCTTGGAGGAAACCGAGTCTGCCAGATCGACTAGATCATCGGTTGTGTCCCCCATCGCAGAGACCACAACGCATATGTCATTGCCTTGGGCCTGGGCTTGCAAGATGCGCGCAGCAACGTGCTTGATCTTCTCAGCGTCGGAGACGGAAGATCCTCCGAATTTTTGCACGATTAGTGCCAAGGGGGGCTCCTTGGAAAATTGGGGATGAGCTGCCTGCATCGGCATAGCCCAATAGTCTAGTTGACTCTGCGCCTGCCCTCGAAGGCTCTACCAAGAGTCATGTCATCCGCATATTCCAAATCGCCGCCGACCGGCAAGCCAGAGGCCAGCTTGGTAACAGAAATTTCCATAGATCCGAGTAACCGAGCCAGATAGGTGGCGGTAGCTTCACCCTCAAGGTTTGGGTTGGTAGCCAAAATCACCTCGCGAATATCGGGATCAGCTAATCGCTTTAAGAGGTCCTTTATTCTGAGCTGGTCTGGGCCAATCCCCGAGATTGGGGATATTGCCCCGCCCAGCACGTGATACCGGCCACGATATTCTCGAGTGCGCTCTATCGCATTGATGTCCTTGGACTCTTCGACAACGCAAATCAGACCCATGTCACGCTTTTGATCCAGGCAGATTCCGCAGGTATCGCTCTCGGTTACATTGCCGCAGACTTTGCAAAAGCGAACCTTTTCTTTGACCTCGCGCAAGATGTCAGAAAGTTTATGGGCAACATCAACATCTGCCTCAATCAGATAAAAGGCAATCCGCTGAGCCGATTTTGGGCCAACACCCGGGAGCCTTCCGAGCTCGTCCATCAGTTCTTGAACTACGCCGTCATACATTATTTATCTTCACCTTTGATTGGGGTGGCACCAAGCACCTCGCGGAGAATGAATTCTCCGGATCGCTCCGATTGTTTTTTAGGCTCTGGCACGCTGTTCAATATTTCAGTGTGGGGCTCTTCGTAATCCTCTGGTTCGGTGAATTCCTCTGGTGCAGTTGGCTCAATAATCGGGGCCAGTGGTTTTTGTTCAGGAGCTTCCGCAACCTTCGCCTTATATTTCACCTTCACTCCAAAGCGCTCGGAAATAGCGGTACGAAGTACCTCGGCGGCTCCCTGCTGATTCTTGAAGGCGTCCACATCCTTTTGGCTCTGGAACAAAAGGGTTAGAACATCATCACTAAAATCAAGGACCTTGGTGGTGAAGGCTACCGCCCAAGCCGACCTGGATTTTTTTGCGACCTGCTCCATGATCTCCGACCATTCGTTCCTAAATGTAGAAGACGAGAGGCTCACAACTGTCACTTTTGGTGGCTTGGTCGGTTCAGGCTCAGCGGCTTTTGCCGGAGCTTGATCTGGGACTTTCTGTTGCGTTTTGAACGCAGCGGCTGCCTGAATTGGGGCTTCGGCCGGGGCTGGAGTGGCCTTGATTGCCGGAGTTCGGGGTGCCGCATCAATCGCCGGAGCTAACACTCTGGCGCAAAGAAGCTCTAACTGAAGTCTTGGGTTTGAGGCGGCACTTGTATCACTCAGCGCCTTCGCGGTTGCCTCGGCGGCTTGGGTCAGCTGATTCAAACCAAAACGATTGGCTTGAATCACTAAGACCTCAAACTGCTCTGGGCCTAGGCCACGCAAAATTGCCTTGGCGGCGTCACCCAGTGAGTTCACCAACATCAGGTCTCTGATTCGCTCGAGCAAGTCTTCTAAAAACCTTCTGGCGTCTTGGCCAGATTGAATCACCTTATCTACTGCGCTGAATGCCTTGGCGGCATCAATCTCAGCAAAGGCGTCGATCACCTCTGACATCAACTGATCGTGAGTGAAGCCCAAAAGGTTAACCGCTCGCTCGTACTCAATCTCTTTAGATTCTGTGCCAGCAATCAGCTGATCGAGAAGCGATAGGGCGTCGCGAACCGAGCCGCCAGAAGCTCTAACCACCAGTGGCATTACCCCACCTTGGGCGGTGTAACCCTCGGAGCCCAAAACTTGAGTCAAATACTCGAGTAGTTCCCCTGGAGGAACAAGCCTGAATGGGTAATGGTGGGTGCGGGACCTAATTGTGCCAATAACTTTTTCGGGCTCGGTGGTGGCAAAAATAAACTTCACGTGGGCCGGCGGCTCTTCGACAATCTTGAGCAACGCATTAAAACCTTGGGGCGTGACCATATGGGCCTCGTCAAGGATAAAGATTTTGTAGCGATCGCGGGCCGGCGCAAAGATTGCTCTTTCTCGAAGATCCCTGGCGTCATCAACGCCGTTGTGGCTCGCAGCATCAATTTCGACCACATCTAAAGAACCTGAGCCGCCCTTGGCGAGCTCAATACAGCTTGGGCACTTTCCGCAAGGGGTGTCGGTCGGACCTTCGGCACAGTTCAAGCAGCGCGCCAGAATTCGGGCCGAGGTGGTCTTGCCGCAACCTCTTGGACCGGAGAATAAATAGGCGTGATTCACGCGGTCTGCGCGTAGCGCAGTCATCAGTGGTTCGGTGACTTGGGTTTGGCCAATCAGCTCGGCAAAAGACTCCGGTCGGTATCGACGATATAGTGCTGTGGTCACCTTGAAAGCTTAACTTACCTGACTCACAATGAGCCCTAGGGATCAATACCTGCGGAAAAAAGCGACTCCCCGTGCACCCACCAGAGCTCAGTTACCCTTGCTACCTTTCGGTCCTGGGGGATTAGCCAAGATGACGCCACACGAGGAGTCCTGAGAAGTCTATCCTGCATATTTTTAGTGCAAAAAACTCAGGTTGATAAGTGCTGAAACCGATTAGTTATCCCGCAGGTTGAACAATATGCCCTTTAGTTCTGGGGGAAACCTAGATTTATGCCGCCGTGCGAAGGGTCGGGCCAGAGCGAGGTAATAACCTTGGTTTGGGTGAAGAAGCGGAATCCTTCTTCCCCGTGTGCCCTGGAGTCGCCAAATAGCGAGTGCTTGAAGCCACCGAAGCTGAAATAAGCCACTGGAACCGGGATTGGCACGTTGATGCCAACCATTCCAACCTCAACCTCGTTCTGGAAGCGCCTTGCTGCTCCCCCATCAGAGGTGAAGATCGCGGTGCCATTGCCGAATTCGGATGAGTTAATCAAATTGAGCCCCTCATCAAAACTCTTTACCCGAACAACCGACAACACTGGCCCGAAGATTTCTTCGGTGTAGACCTTTGAGGTCAAAGGGACTTTGTCAATCAAAGTCGGGCCCAGCCAAAAGCCGTTGGCATCGCCATCGGGGTTCACTTCTCGACCATCGACCAGCACATCGGCACCGTCTTTAATGGCTATGTCAATATAAGAAGCCACTTTGTCTCGATGCTGCAGGGTCACTAGTGGCCCCATATCACAAGATCGGCGGCCATCGCCAACCTTTATCTTGGCGATGCGCTCTTTTATCTTTTCAATCATTTCGTCGGCAATTGGCTCGACTGCCAACACGACCGAGATTGCCATGCAGCGCTCTCCTGCCGAACCGAAACCGGCGTTGATTGCCGAATCTGCGACCAATTCCAAATCGGCATCTGGCAAAACCAGCATGTGGTTTTTTGCTCCGCCAAGTGCCTGGACTCGCTTACCGTTTTTGGCTGCGGTTTCATAGATGTATCGCGCAATTGGAGTTGATCCAACAAAGCTGATTGCCGCCACATCCGAGTGATTCAATAAACCGTCAACAGCCTCTTTATCGCCCTGCAGAACATTGAACACGCCATCCGGCAGGCCAGCCTCACTCCAAAGCTGGGCCATCCAAATTGCGGCCGATGGGTCTTTTTCGCTTGGCTTGAGAATCACGGCATTGCCGGCAGCAATCGCAACCGGGAAAAACCACATCGGCACCATTGCCGGAAAGTTGAAAGGGCTAATGACCCCCACCACGCCCAGTGGCTGCTTGATTGAATAGACATCCACCGAGGTTGAGGCGTTCTCTGAATACTCGCCCTTCAAAAGATGCGGCATCCCGCAGGCAAACTCAACCACCTCTTGACCACGAGTGATTTCGCCCAAGGCATCAGACAGCACCTTGCCGTGTTCTTCGGTAATAAGCGCAGCAAGCTCCGGCTTTTTCGCTTCTAGAAGCTCACGGAACCTAAAAATGATTGCCTGGCGCTTTGATAGAGACTGACTCTTCCAACCCTTGGCCGCCGCTTTTGCGCTAGCTATAACTAGATTAATTTCAGCCTCATTGGCAAAACCAACCTGCCGGATCTCGACCCCAAGGGCTGGGTCCGAGACCGAGCCATACCTGCCAGATTTGGATTCGAGAATTTGGCCATCTACATAGTGCCCGACAAGGTTCATTTACAACCAACTAACTGTTTTGAATACCTTTTATGCTAACCAACTCAACCCGAGCGTTAAGCCAATCCAGCAGGTCTTTTGTGGCCTTCTCTTTAACCAAGTCATTTAGTAGCTCATGGAAGGCACCGGGGTAGATCTTCAATTCCTTATCAACCGCTGAGATTTGCTCAAATAAAGCCTTAGATGAATTCACATCGGTTGAGGTGTCTTTATCTCCGTGCATAATCAAGGTCGGAACTTTCCAGTCCCCCAACTTTTTCCAAATATCATCCGAAAGTTCAATCACCGTCTTGGCAACTAGGTTCTTGGCTTTGCCCGGGTAAAAAAGCGGGTCATTCTCGGCATCGATCATGATTTTCGGGTCTCGACTCAATGCCTCAAGCCCGGGCCTTGGAACGGCTATGTCAGAATTCGGCGCAATCCTGCCCATGATGCCCCCTAATACCCGCTCCCAAAGCTTCGAGGGCAGATGCAGTGCGGAGCTTCCAATAACAGCCGCAGTGATTCCCGAAGGGTTTGCAATCACACTCGCAGCTGTAACTAAACCCCCAAGCGAGTGTCCGTAAAGAAAGGTTGGCAACCCCGAGCTGGGCATTAAGCCCCTGGCCATCAAGTGATATTTCAACCCCTCATGCAAATCAACCAGTGCGCGCTCGCCATGGCTTCGGCCGTGGCCGGGAAGATCGATGGCATAAACATCAAAGCCGTTTTCTAGAAGCTTTGGAATCAGTTGGTTGTATTTATCTACGTAGCGCTCGGAGTATTCACCTAAGCCGTGCTGCAATAAGAGTTGCGCTTTTGGTTTAGGGGCCTTCCAGTAAAAACCGGTAATACCTGTTGCTACGACCCAGGGTGTCGAAGTAAGTTCGCTCATGTGAATAGATTAGGGGAGCTAGGCCAAAACCAAGCCAGCAGCAAATAACTATTTCCAGTAGAGTTTGAGGCTGGAGAATTCGCCTAGTGG
>JBDNID010000014.1:0-3335 GCA_041688475.1 Aquiluna sp. | reverse complement strand
ATGAATCTTCTGGTCTAATCACAGCTTCGATTATCCTCCTGAATCTAATCGGAACAGTCGATTTAGAACTGGAACGTCAATAACAATATGGCGATGCTAAACATCACAAACGCAATTGCAGTATCCAGAACTCGCCAAAAACTTGGCCTTGACACAAATCGAGTCGCCAGCTTCGCGCCGTATCCAATAATGAAGAACCAAATCGCGCTGCCTATCGCTGCGCCAAACCCAAAAGCCCAGCGCTCATCGCCAAACTGATTCCCCACTCCTCCGAGCAATATCACCGTATCGAGATAAACGTGCGGATTCAAAAAGGTAATGGCAGCGGTAGCAAAGATGGTTTTTTTGAGCGAGGATGGCGAGCTAGAAGCGGGGTCCAAAGCCTGCGGCCTAGTGGCTCGCCTCAGAGCGAGTAAACCAAACCAAACTAGATAAGCGGCTCCAGCATATCTAATCACCTCTAAGGCAATCGGAACCGAGCTAATCAAGGCTCCAAGGCCTGCAATACCTAGAAATATCAGGACCGCGTCACTGAGTGAGCAGAACACCACCACCCACAAAACATGCTCACGCCTGAGCCCCTGCCGAAGTACAAAAGCGTTCTGAGCCCCGATAGCGATAATCAGTGAGAGCCCGGTCAATAGACCGGTAAAAAGTGCCAGCATGCAAACCTCTCGAGATTCACTTGATTCTAGATGATGACTTATTTTCAGTAGATTTAGTTTGAAATTTGCATGAGCGAACTAAAGCTAGAGGCTGGCGCAACTGCCCCCACTTTTTTCTTAAAAAACCAAGACGAGAAAGAAACCTCTCTTGGCGAATCAGGCGACAAGGTCATTGTCTATTTCTACCCGGCCGCCTCAACCCCCGGCTGCACCACTCAGGCCTGCGAGCTAAGAGACAATATCAACACCCTCAAGTCCAAGGGGTTCACAGTCCTAGGGATTTCCCCAGATAAGCCAGCCAAGCTCAAAAAATTCAAAGACAAAGAAAACCTTAACTTTGAGCTTCTGAGTGACCCGGACAACGCTATTGCGCAGGCCTATGGCGCCTTTGGCAAAAAGAGTATGTACGGCAAAGAATATATGGGCATCATCCGTTCCACCTTTGTGGTGCAAGACAAAAAGATCAGCCACGCCTTTTATAACGTCAAGGCCAAGGGTCATGTCGCTTTATTGCAAACCGAATTGGGTCTTTAGCGAAGCGGCAGCAGCACCCCGATAAAGATAAACACAGCGCCGAAAAAGCGATTGAACTTTTTGCCAGCCCTGGCTAAAAATGGCTGCAACCGATCAGCAAAAAACGCAACCATAAATTCATAACCAAACTCAATCACCACAAACGTCAAAGCCATGATCACAAACTGAATTAGCAATGAGCGATCTGGCGCGACGAACTGCGGCAAAAATGCCACAAAGAACAAAATTCCCTTGGGGTTGGAGCTAGCGGCCAATAATCCTTGCCTAAATAAGGCGCGAAGAGACAGCGAAGCCGCCTCCTGCACCTTGCCCACCCGCATGGCGGGGGCTCTCCAAACCTGAATCCCCAACCAAATCAGATACAGGCCACCGGCCAATTTGAGCCAAATAATCAAATCCGGTGCCGCCACCAAAAAAGCCCCGAGGCCAAACATCGAAAGACCGATAATGAGCGCGAAACCTAGCGAGCCGCCCAGGATTGTGGCCAATGTTCTTTTCACACCGTAGAGCGCACCGTGGGTCAGCACCAAAAGGCCATTAGGGCCCGGAGTTAGGGATAAACCAAGAGCCGCTAAAGAATAAATAAGCCAGGTTTCAAGAGCCATGGATAACTAATAACCAAGCTTCGGATCAACAACGCCGATGAGTTCAGAGCCCTCCAACCAAGCGCTAACGTTCTCTCGCAAGCGCTGGCTAAACAACCTGGTGACAATTTCCATGGTGTCAGCGGTGTGAGGGGTAATCAAAAGATTATTCAAACCCCACATCGCGTGCTCCTTAGGTAAAGGTTCAGGGTACGTCACATCCACTGCAGCCGACGCTATTTCTCCTGATTGCAGTGCGTCGACCAGGTCCTCCTGTTTGATAACCATGCCCCTTGCCACATTCACCAAATAAGAATCTTTACGCATCAACCGAAAAGCCTTTGCGTCAAACAGGTGGTGAGTCTCTTTAGTCAAAGCGCAAGCCAGGACCACGAACTTTGCTTTTGCCAACTCGGCTTCAAACTTATCGAAACCCAGGACTTTTCCTTGAAATCCTTTTACAAAAGAAGCATCCGGATGCTTGCGAATGACTGCGACCTGAGAACGAAATGGCACGAGTAATTGCACCAATTGCTCGGCAATGCCGCCGCCACCGATAATCAAAACCTCTTCGTCAAATAAAGAGTCGGCAAACTGCCTACCCCAGGATTGATCTCTTACGCGCTCTGGAAGGACTCGACATAGCGCCAAGCAAAGCGCCAGAGCGTGCTCAGCTACCGGTTCAGAATATGAACGCTTGGCGCTGGTAAAAATAATTGGGTGCTGCAACACCTCGTGAAAAGCGTCAACCCCGGCAAATGGCAACTGCACCCATGAAAGTTGTGGGTTTTGAATCAGTAATGCCTTTAGGCCCTCCGGGTCGGCATAATCAGTCCAAACCATTGCCTCGACATCCCCAGTTAGCGGCGCCACTACCCCACCAACCGACTCAATAGCCTCTTTATATTCGGTGACGTGCCTTGGCTCCAAAGCAATTTCAGTCTTCATAACCCGATTCTGGCACTAACCGGGAACTCGTTCTCCAACTAGAAATAAATGAAGCCAAAATAATTAGCCGGGTGAGCTTCCGCTTTCCAGATATGCGCCGATCAAATGCTTAGATACTTAGGTGCTAACCCTAAGTTTGATAATTTCTGCAGCCACCTTCGGGTTTGTCACATCCATCACCCCGGGACCCAACAACACCATTTTGCTTGCCACCGCAGTCAATCACGGTTTTAGAAAAGCACTGCCATATTTATTCGGAATTAGCTTTGGCCTCATTGGTATGCTCATCCTGGTTGGTCTTGGTCTAAACCTGGTATTCGCAACCGTTCCGCTCTTGTATCAAATCATCAAATACGTGGGCTTTGGTTACATCCTCTACCTTGCCATTTCGCTCATTCGTTCCGGCTATCAACCAATCGATAAAGACACCAAAGTGATTGGCTTTTTCCAATCTGTTAGCCTGCAGTTTGTGAACCCCAAGGTCTGGGTCGTGGTTCCGAGCTTTATGGCCGGCTACATCCCAGCCGGAGCAGGCGTTCAAGTCACCTTTGCACTAGCCGCAGTATTTTTACTCTCCAAAGTTCCAGGCGCCTTAGCCTGGGCT
>JBDNID010000013.1:0-2387 GCA_041688475.1 Aquiluna sp. | reverse complement strand
TGTGAAGTCCTTAGACTTAGCCTTATTTCTAGGGACACCTCCTTTGTAGTAGAGGAAAACCTCGGGCCCTTGGTTCGAGGTTTTCTCTTAACTTATTTGAGCGAGCTTTTTACCGCGAGTGTGGGATTGATCGCAAGCGAGGTTGGCCGGATTCTGAGCACAGGTGAGGCAAAGAAGAACGAGGTCCTTGCATCCAAGCCTTGAGCAATCCAAGTAGCTCGAGGTTGGGGCTTTACATTTCTCGCATTCTCCGATGATCTTGGCATCTTTTGAAAAGTTGATGTTCATCCGCTTATCAAAGACGTACAACGAGCCCTCCCACAGCCCCTTGTCTTTGAATTTTTCACCGTAGCGGACGATGCCGCCTTCGATTTGATAGACCTCTTGGAAACCTCGATTCAGCATCACGGCACTCAAAATTTCGCACCGAATGCCGCCCGTGCAATAGGTAACAATTGGTTTTTCCTTGAGGTGGTCGTACTTACCCGATTCAAGCTCAGCAATAAAGTCGTGAGTGGTTTGCACATCCAGCACGACAGCATTTCTGAATTTGCCAATCTTCGCCTCAAAAGCGTTTCTGCCGTCAAAAAAGACAACCTCATCACCGCGGTCAGCTACCAAATCATTCACCTCGTGCGGCTTTAGGTGCTTGCCCCCATTTTGAATCCCCGATTCGGCCACCTCAATCTCCTGAGGCGTTGTGAAGGCGACCAGTTCCTTTTTCACCTTGACTGAGAGTTTTTGGAATTCATCACCTTGACCATTAGCCCACTTGAAGTCAATCTTGGAAAATCCCGAATACTCTTTTGTGGCGTGGGCATAGGTCTTGAGATCGCTAACCTTGCCAGCCAGGGTGCCGTTGATGCCGTGCTCGGATATTAGAACCCGACCCTTAAGTTGCAGCGAGGCGCACAGGGTCCTCTGCCAGAGCATCACTGCCTTGGGGTCCCTAACCGGAGCAAAGCCGTAATAAAGAATGATCTTGTTTAGCGACATGCCCCCGAGCTTACTAACCCATGGGTTGCATAGACTAGGAGGATGTCTATGCAACCAGGGCTTGATAAAGCCGGAATTAAATCGTCAATCAGAGCTCAAGACGACCTTTTTCGCCACGTGAATGGCGTTTGGTTTGACGAGACCGAAATCCCAGAGGACAAGGCCGTTTACGGCTCCTTTCATATGCTCGCCGATGATTCAGAACTAGCCGTCAGGGAAATCCTCGAAGAGGCATCAAAGGATCCTAGACCCGGGGTAAGTCAGCAAATAGGGGATCTCTACGCGGCATTTTTAGACCAAGACAAAATTGATGACCGAGGCTCCGATCCAATCCGTGCCGACCTAGAAAGAATCAATGCGGTCAACACACTTAATGAATACTTTGTTCTATTGGCTCAACTCGAGCGCCAGGGAATTTCTGGTCTTTGGGGTAGCTACATCGATAACGATGCTGGCAACCCCGAGCGCTACCTAGCCCACCTTTACCAGAGTGGTCTTGGTTTGCCAGACGAGGACTACTACTTCAATGAAAAATACCAAGACATCCGCGAGGAGTACGTCCCGCACCTGTCGCGCATGCTGATGCTCTCGGGAACCGAAGCAAGTGATGCGATTTCCGCTGCCAAGTCCATTTTCGAATTAGAAACCAAGATTGCCAAGTTCCACTGGAGCCGTGTCGAGGTCCGCGATGCTGAGAAGACCTACAACCTCAAGAGCTTCGAGGATCTGAAAAACCTTTCCCGAAATGTTCCGTGGGATGACTACCTAAGGGCATCGAAACTTGACGCATCATTCCTCGAATGGAATGTAGTTGCGACCCCGTCGTTTTTCGAGGGTCTCGACTCAATCTTGATAGCGGAGAACCTGGAGGCCTTGAAGTCTTGGCTCAAGCTGGGTTTGATTCGCGCTTATGCCCCATACCTAGCTAGCGAATTTGTCGATGAGCGATTTTCTTTCTACGGCAAAAAGCTAACTGGACAACCTATGAATCGCCCACGCTGGAAGCGCGCGGTGACACTAGTTGAAGGGGGTCTAGGTGAGGCAGTCGGGGAGATTTACATTCAAAAACACTTTCCGCCAACTTCTAAGAATCACATGGACAAGCTGGTTGGCCACCTGATCGAGGCCTACAGGCAGAGCATCAATGAGCTCGATTGGATGACCCAAGAGACCAAAGTGCGGGCGTTAGAAAAACTAGAAAAGTTCACGCCCAAGATTGGCTACCCAACCAAATTCAAGGACTACAGCTCAATCACTATTGATAAGGACGACTTGATCCAGTCGATCAAGAACATCAACTCTTTTGAGTTTGACTATGAGGTGAACAAGATCGGCTCGCCGATCGACAAGGAAGAGTGGCACATGACGCCACAAACCGTGAACGCCTATTA
>JBDNID010000094.1:0-4204 GCA_041688475.1 Aquiluna sp. | reverse complement strand
GAAAGGGCGCGGCTAAATGAGTGAAGTACTGAAAGTAGAAAAAGTAGGATTCAAGGCGCCAATCGTGATGGCGGTTTTGGGGGCCGTTGTGATTGTTTTCTTTGGGCTCTTGGGTCGAGAAGGCTCGGTAGATTTCGAAATCTCTCGGAGGCAGGATGTCATTCAGGTTCCTGCATTACCGATCGACTCATCCATGCTGGGCATCATCGCCGGTCTTTTAATGCTTGGAACAGCCGGGTTCGCTCTGATGAGATCGATGCAGAACCTGCGCACCCCGCTTTGGTTGTCGGCCCTCTACGGGTTGGTAGGGGTGACTGCGTTATTGGGCTGGATTGCAGCGGGCAAGTCGGTTCCGTTGGCCTTTATCATCGGAACCGCCTTGGTGCTAGCCGTGCCAATCATGTTGGGTGCGATGGGCGGAATAATGTCCGAGCGCTCGGGAGTGACCAACATCGCAATCGAGGGTCAATTGCTAACAGGCGCCTTTATGGCCGCGGTCGTGTCTTCCATCTCGGGTAATTTCTACCTGGGAATATTTGCAGCCATGTTCACATCGTCTTTGCTTTCGATGATCCTTGCGGTGTTTGCGATCAAGTATCTTGCCCAGCAGATCATCGTTGGTGTTGTGCTTAACGTCTTAGTGATTGGAATCACCAACTTCCTTTTTCAGCAATGGCTAAGCCAAGATGCCGAGAACGTCAACTTTCCCGGGACATTGGACATCATTAAGATTCCATTTTTGAGCGACATACCGTTAGTGGGTCCGGTTTTATTTGAGAATCGCTTGACGGTGTTCGCAGCCCTTATTATCGTCCCGACGCTTTGGTATATGTTGTTCAAGACCAAGCTAGGCCTTAGGGTTCGTGCCGTAGGGGAGAACCCACTGGCTGCCGATACGGTAGGTATCAATGTTGGCCGAACCAGATTCTGGTGGGTGACACTCGGTGGCGCGATTGCAGGCTTAGGCGGCGCCGCTTTGACAATTGGCGACACCGGTGCCTTTGGTCGTGAGATGTCTGGCGGTTTGGGCTTTATCGCTTTGGCAGTGGTGATCCTTGGACGCTGGCACCCTATTTATGCGGCCTTGGCAGCATTGTTGTTTGGGTTTTCAATAATTCTCCGGGTTTGGGCTAATCAGGTCAGTCCGGGCATTCCAACTGAGTTCATCACCATGGTGCCATACGTGGTTACTATCATCGCGGTGGTTGGGTTCGTCGGAAAATCTATGCCACCTAAAGGCTTGGCTATCCCGTACGAGAAGGGCTAGTAGTTTGGACATCAACTGGGATCACCTGCACGATGCAGCCAAGGACGCTCTTAAAAATGCGTACGTTCCCTATTCGAACTTCCCGGTAGGGGCTGCGGCTCTAACCGATAGAGGTGATGTGATCACCGGTTCTAATGTTGAGAACGCCTCTTATGGTTTGGGCCTGTGCGCAGAGTGTTCGCTGGTTTCGGAATTGTTTCGTCTGGGTGGCGGCAAGATTGTGGCATTCGCCTGTGTTGATGGCCACGGCAACGCTCTGATGCCCTGCGGGAGATGCAGGCAGCTGCTCTACGAACACCGAGCGCCCGGGATGCTTTTGGCAACCGTGTCCGGGATCAAAACCATGGATGAAGTTTTGCCCGATGCTTTCGGGCCTGAAGATTTGGAAATTAGAAAATGAGTTTCAGCGCAGTAGAACTAATAATAAAAAAACGCGAGCGTCAAGAGCTCACCACCAAAGAAATCAACTGGCTGGTCGAAAACTACACTTCTGGCTTGGTGGCCGATGAGCAGATGTCGGCGCTCGCAATGGCCATTTTGCTCAACGGCATGGATCGCCGAGAGATCAAAGACCTCACGATGGCGATGATTGCTAGCGGTGAGCGCTTGGATTTCTCTGGACTAACCGCGCCAACCTCCGATAAACATTCAACCGGAGGAGTTGGAGACAAGATCACCCTTCCTTTGGCACCGTTAGTAGCATCCTACGGAGTTGCAGTCCCGCAGCTAAGTGGCCGAGGCCTGGGGCACACCGGCGGCACCCTAGACAAGCTTGAGTCAATTCCCGGCTGGCAAGCGACCTTGTCAAACACCGAGCTCTACAGTCAATTAGCAGAGATCGGCGCTGTTATATGTGCAGCGGGGACCGGGTTGGCACCGGCTGACAGAAAGCTTTATTCGCTTCGTGACGTCACTGGAACAGTGGAGGCAATTCCTCTTATTGCCTCGTCAATCATGTCGAAAAAAATTGCCGAGGGCACCAGCTCCTTGGTGCTGGATGTGAAGGTCGGCTCGGGCGCTTTTATGAAGACGCTCGATACTGCAATCGAGTTGGCTCAGACTTTGGTTCAGCTCGGCAAAGATGCCGGTGTAAACACATCGGCGCTACTGACCGACATGTCGACCCCGTTGGGTCTCAAAATCGGAAATGCACTAGAGGTCGAAGAATCAATTGAGGTGCTCCAAGGGGGAGGGCCGGCCGACGTTGTTGAGCTAACGGTCGAGTTGGCCAAAGAGATGCTAAAGCTGGCTGGTTTGGGCGGGGTCGATCCAAGCGAAAATCTTAGAAACGGCAAGGCGTTCGATAAGTGGCATCAGATGATATCCGCGCAGGGTGGAGACCCGGATGCCGAGCTTCCAAAAGCCAAGCATTCGCACTCTGTGTTGGCTACCGAATCAGGATATGTCACGCGCCTCGACGCGCTGGATGTTGGAGTCGCCTCTTGGCGCTTGGGCGCCGGCAGAGAGCGAAAAGAAGATGCCGTGCAGTTTGGCGCTGGTGTTCAATTGCACGCCCAGCTCGGTGACAGGGTGAAAAAGGGTGAGCCCCTAATGACTCTATTCACCGATACTGAGGAAAAGTTTGCCAGAGCACTTGGTCTTGCAGAGCAAGCATTTTCTATTTCCGAACAGACAACCATCGAGCGTAAGCTGATTCTGCACCGCATTAGTTAGGACTCAAATGGACATCCAGGCACTACCTAAAATCTCCCTTCATGACCACCTCGATGGCGGTTTACGTCCGCAAACCATCATTGATTTGGCCAGTGCGATTGGCCACGAGCTGCCAAGAAGTAATGCCGAGGACTTAGCCACTTGGTTTAGCGATTCTTGCAACTCGGGTTCTTTGGTTAGGTACCTTGAGACCTTCGAGCACACTGTCGCGGTGATGCAAACCAAGGCTGGTTTGGAGCGAGTGGCTTACGAGGCGGTTATAGATTTAGCCAAGGAAAACGTAATCTATGCCGAGCTACGCTGGGGGCCAGAGCAGCACCAAGCCGATGGGCTGAGCCTAGACGAGACCGTGACGGCTGTTCAGGATGGCCTAGAGCGCGGCATGGAAGAGGTTGAGGCTCAGGGTGGGTTTATCCGCACCGGGCAAATAATAATCGCCATGCGCCACACGGATCGCGCGATGGAGATTGCGCATTTGGCGGTGAAGCACCGCAACGACGGTGTTGTTGGTTTTGATATCGCAGGAGCCGAGGCTGGCTTTTTGCCCAGCCTTCACAAAGATGCGTTTGATTATTTGGCCAAGGAGCTATTCCCAGTGACCGTTCACGCTGGTGAGGCCGATGGCATTGAGTCAATCAGGGATGCTATTTACTCTGGTCGGGCGCTGCGCCTAGGCCACGGAGTTCGCTTGGTGGAAGACATTATGTTCTCTCGAAGCGAGGGCGATACCGATTTGGTTGTTTTGGGTCCGGTTGCGCAGTGGGTTCACGATCGCGGAATAACCCTTGAGGTTTCGCCTTCTTCAAACTTGCAGACTGGTGCTTTTTCGATGCTCGGCGACACCATGACTGACCACCCCTTCGATGCGCTTTACGACCTCGGGTTCAAGGTGACGGTTAACACCGATAATCGCTTGATGAGTGGCACTAGTCTCACCCGAGAGTTAGAGATCCTGGTTGACACCTTTGGCTACGACCTAGGGGACTTAGAGCAGTTTCAGCTCAACGCGGCCGAGGGCGCCTTTCAGGGATTAACCGAACGCGAAGAGCTAATGGACATGATTGAAATGGGTTTCGCTGAGGCCCAGGTTGCTAAGTAGTGCCTTCGGGCCCAGTTCAATAGCCATTGAGCGCGAGCGCATCGACTGGGTTACCGCAATCTCAAAGGCCATCGGTCTGCTGCAGCTTGATGATCGAGTCGGGATTGGTTATCTCGACGAGGTCCTAGCTGCTAATCAGGAGCTTGGGCCATATTTTGTAGTTG
>JBDNID010000093.1:0-1032 GCA_041688475.1 Aquiluna sp. | reverse complement strand
GCAATCTCAAAGTGAGTTCCACCCAGTGCTTCAATCGCGTTGTCGCTTAGCTTTTGCATCCACTTTTGCAATTCCTTGGTGCCGTGCAACTTGGTGGAGGGGTCATTTTCCAAGTGCTTGATTGCCTCTTCGACACTGGCACCTGGCAGTATCTGGTTTGCTACCTCATTTTGCTCGGCAACGATTCTGGCTAGTTCTTCGATGCCCCACTGATAAGTCTCATCAAGATCCACGGTGGCACCCAAAAAGCTTTTAGAGAGCATTTGGTAGCGCTTTTTGCCAATGGCGTCAGGGGTGTTCGAAGCTGCATGAATCTCTCTAAGAGTGTCACTGAACTCGGCATATCCCTTGGTCGCAGACTCAGCCGCTTCAATTAGTTCTTTTTTGAGCGACTCTGGTAGCTCCCCAGCATCGGCTTTTGCCGATGCTGCAAAGGTTCTGAAGAACCCGTTTTCAGAGGTGATCTGAGCTGCCTGGTTGATTACCTCTTCGAGTTGCCTTTTGGCAGGAGCGTCGTTATTTTCTGCAGAAATCCTGAGGCTACGGCCATAGCCCTCGAGGCTGGTTGAGACCTTGCGCATTCTTGACGCGATGTTCTCCCAGTCACTGATTGTGGCAGTTGGGGAAATGTCAAAAATATCCCTGATGCCTTGGGCTGGAGATGCGATGTTGTTGAGGTTTCTAAAACTTAGACCAGAGTCGTAAGACTCAATTTCACCCTCGAGGCTAAAGAGCATGGCCTCTTTTGTGACAAAATCGACCTCGTCGGTTGGGGTTAGTTTTTTTAGTTCGGCAATCACGTTTTTGATATCGAGCTGGCCTTGAGCTAAAGCCTCGGGAGAGTGGTCATCTATATCCCCTTCGCCACCGGGATAGCCGATCGAGGTCGCGAATGAAGGATAGAAATTAGCCATTTGTCTTACCCAGTTGTTGGCGAGAAGGTCAATTTCTGTTTCGTTGCGCTGCACGGCTATCTCCTTTAGTAAGAGGTTTATGACTACTAAATCTATTCGCTTAGGACTCGAAAGGTTT
>JBDNID010000092.1:0-4140 GCA_041688475.1 Aquiluna sp. | reverse complement strand
TGAAGAACCCCCCAAAAGCGCCACCGTAATGGCGTCAAACCCGATATTCGAGTGCGAAGTTGGCGAAACCCCGCTCGTAGCACCCAGGGTCTGGTTGGCGGCAGCAAGTCCAACAAAAGCTGCTGAAAGCGCCATTGCCAAGACGAAGGTTTGGTTTACATTGATGCCAGCTGTTCTTGCGGCATCAGCGTTGTGGCCAACCATACGCAATCTGAACCCAATCGTGGATCGCTCCATCAACCACCAATAGACCACTACCGAGACCAAAATCAGAACTAGACCCCAGTGAACTGCGTATTCATCACCGATAAGCCTCGGAAAAATTGCCGTTTCGGCGGCAGGGTCGGCCTTGGGATTGGATCCCTCTCGACTCTCTTTCAGCAGCGCTGGCGTTCGCAAGATGAAAGTAAATAGGTTGATCATTACGTAGTTGAACATGATGGTGAGAATCACTTCGTGGGCACCGGTGCGTGCCTTCAAAAAACCAATCAGGGCTCCCAGTAGCGTCGAACCGATGATGGCTGCGACGACGGCAACGATAGTGTGCAAAACAATTGGCATTTCCAATCGCGTCGCAACAAAGGTAGCGAAAATCATGCCTGAGATGATCTGCCCAGTGCCACCGATGTTGAAGAGTCCCACTCGGAAAGTCAGGCCAATACCAAGACCTGCTGCGATAAGCGGTGCTCCCAAGCGCAAAGACTCGGTTAGCGGCCTGATGGCCTTCTCGAAAGTATCAGCGTCGCCATTAAAAACAGCGCCGCGAAATAGAGCACCGTATCCGGTTGAAACTACATTCCCGGCGGCTGCAAAAGCGTCGGCTGGTCGAGTAAAGAAATAACCTAACCCCTCAATAAACTCTTTGTTCGAGGCAATCATGAAAATCGCACCAACCAAGAATCCCAGGATTACCGAGATGATGGTGCGGGTGGCACCGCCGGCGAATATTTCTTTCAGGGCCTGCGCGAAACGCTGGTCTTTTTCCACGGATCCGCTCACGCCACAACTCCAGCCATCATTTTGCCAAGATTTTCTCTTGAGGTTTCCGGGGTGACAATACCGACGATTTTGCCTCGATACATCACAGCAATTCGGTCTGCCAAAGCCAAGACCTCATCCAGCTCTGTGGAAATCAAAATAACTGCCCTGCCAGAATCTCGCTCAGCCAAAATCTGCTCGTGAATAAATTCGATTGACCCGACATCTACCCCTCGCGTAGGCTGCGCTGCAATCAAAAGGTTGCCATCGCGAGATAGCTCTCTGGCGACTACGACCTTCTGCTGGTTTCCACCCGAGAGCTTGCTGGCCAGAGTCTGAGAACTTGGGGTTCGCACGTCGAAACGTTGAACCAAATCTTCGGCTATTTTGCGACGAGCCGGAAAATCTATGTTGAGCCCCTTTGTGAATCGGGATTGGAAGGAGGAATCCAACATCAGGTTTTCTGCAATCGAAAATTCGGAAACTAATCCATCTTTTTTGCGGTCCTCGGGAATGAATGAAACTCCGGCTTCTAAAACCTTGCGAACCGAATCCGCGGTAATGTCCTTACCATTCAGAGTCACCTTGCCGCGGACAATATCCCTAATGCCCAAAAGTGCTTCGGCAATCTCAGTTTGGCCGTTGCCTTGCACGCCCGCAATTGCAAGAATCTCACCTGCCTGAACGCTGAAACTAACCTCGCTGACAGCCTTTTGAGAGCGGTCATCCATGACGGTTATGTTTTCAACCAAAAGAACTCGCTCGCCAAGATTTGCCGCAGCCTTTTTTACCTCCATGTCAACCTCGCGTTCCACCATCAAGGAGGCCAGCTCAGAGGTTGAGGCATCTGGAGATGCAGAACCCACCACTGCACCCAGGCGAATCACTGTGATGGCATCGGCCACCTCTTTTACCTCGCGCAATTTATGGGTAATAAACACAATTGAAGTGCCATTTTTGGCGAGCTGACGCATGATGTTCATCAACTCATCGGTTTCTTGCGGAGTCAGAACGGCGGTTGGCTCATCTAGTACCAATATTTTGGCGTCGCGCGACAGCGCCTTGATTATCTCCACGCGCTGCTGGATGCCAACCGGCAGGTCCTCGACCAAAGCATCTGGGTCAACATTGAAGCCAAATTTGTCCGATATCTCGATCACTCTTTTGCGGGCTTCGGCGAGATTTAGAGCCCCAAATTTACTAACCGGCTCGTGGCCCAAGACCACATTCTCTGCCACCGTGAAAACCGGGATTAACATAAAGTGTTGATGTACCATACCGATTCCGGCTGCCATTGCAGCACCGGGGCCAGCGAATTTTTGAACCTTGTCGTCCAAAAGAATCTCACCCTCGTCGGCAGTGTAAAGGCCATAAAGAACGTTCATCAGGGTGGACTTACCCGCTCCGTTTTCGCCCAAAAGGGCGTGTATTTCACCAGGATTAACCTTCAGGTCAATTGAAGCATTAGCTACCAGCGATCCGAAGCGCTTAGTGATTCCGCGCAACTCTAATTTCACTTAGGTACTCCTTCGTAATGACTAAGTATGGCTTAAAGAAAAGGGGTCGCGGTTACCCGCGACCCCTAATATTTTTGCTCTTAGCTCAGTGGGTCGATTTCACCCGAGATGATGCCTGCTTCTAGCTCAGCTAGACGGGCCTTTACCTCGGCGGAAATCTTGTCCTCAAAACCGTAAAGCGGGCTTAGGCCAGTTCCGCCGTTTGCCAAGGTACCAATGTACGCTTCGGCACTGAACATTCCGCCAGCTGAAAGCTCAGCGATGACATCGTAAACAGCACTGGTCATGCGCTTCTCAGCAGAGGTCAGAACGATGTCTGCATACTCAGGAGAGGTGAGTGCGATGTCCTTATCAACACCAACCATGACACCAGCAACGCCTGCATCCTTGAAGGCCTCAGCGACAGCACCGAACTGGAATCCGGCAACTGGGAAGATTACATCCGCACCATCGTTGATCATCGCAGCTGCGATGGACTTCGAGACACCGGAGTTAGGAGCAAAGTCACCCATAAATTGACCTGTTGGCTCTGCAAGAGTTGGGTCCCAACCTAATACCCGAACTTCAACTCCGTTGTCGCGGCCATAAGCCATCGCACCGTAGTAGAAGCCATCCATGAATGCGGTAACAGCTGACACTGCAACCCCGCCATAAGTACCGACGACTTTAGTAGTTGAGTAAGCCGCTGCTAGATAGCCAGCTAGGTAGCTGGACTGCTCCATGGCGTAATTGATTGGCTTTAGGTTTGTGGCTCCCATGGAGAATCCATCGATGGTCACAAAGTTCATGTCCGGGTTCGCATCAGCAGAAGCGTTGACCGAGTCGATTAGACCAAAGCCCACTGCGAATGTTACGTCGCAGTTAAGGTCAACCATCGCCTGAAGGTTTAGTGGGAAATCATCAGGTGTAAGTGACTCAGCGTGACCAATCTGGACACCCAGCTCTGCTTCAGACTTCAGAAGGGCGTCGAAGGTTGATTCGTTGAATGACTTGTCGTTCCAGCTTCCATCATCGGATACAGCACAGGCAAGGTAATCGACTGTGGGTTCAGCTGCGGTTGTGGTTTCTGTAGCCGTTGGCTCTGCTTCTGGTGCGGCTGCGCAACCAGATAGCACTAGAGCCGATGCACCTAACAGTGCGAATGCGGCTGTTGCATTCTTAAGCTTCAAGGTTCCTCCTGAATTAGTGTGGCGCGATTGCGCCGTATTTGCTCAATACTCTAGTGGGCAAATTGCGATGAATCTGCCAGCTTTGAACAAGGTTTACAACAATGAAATAATGGCTAAAGAAGTTCGGAGTGGCCGGACTGTCGAAGAGCCTCAACCAATGATTTAACTTTTTGAGCATTCGCCTTATTGGTAACTAATAGAGCGTCCGGGGTATCAACCACAATCACGTCTTCTAGGCCAATCAAGGCCACCAAACGGTTGGTATAAGAAACCAAAATTCCACTTGAGGAATCGGAGAGCACTTTGGCCGACCCAATCACCGCCAGGTTGCCTTTTCGCCCCTGAGATTGCAAATCTGCAATCGAGGCAAAATCTCCCACATCGTGCCACTCGAATTCCGCAGGGACAACTGCAACCAAATTCTTCAATGCCGCTGGTTCTGCGATTGCGTAATCGATGGCAATTTTCTTGAGCTT
>JBDNID010000091.1:0-1394 GCA_041688475.1 Aquiluna sp. | reverse complement strand
TACCCAATGGGCATTGCATGGATGATGCGTGAGCACGGCCAACAGGGCTTTGACTGCTTTATTACTTCGGATGTGCCGGTGGGTGCCGGGTTATCTTCTTCGGCCGCCCTGGAGTGTTCAGTGTCCTTTGGATTGAATGAGCTTTGGGAGGCTGGCCTAGAAAGAGTTGAGCTGGCTCAAATCGGTCAGCGCGCCGAAAACGAAGTGGTTGGAGCTCCGACCGGCATCATGGATCAAACCGCCTCCTTGATGGCTCAGACAGATTCGGCAGTCCTCATTGATTGCCGCGATCTAACAACTACCCCGATAAAACTCGGTTTGAGCGAAAGAAATTTGGCGGTCGCGGTTATCGACACCGGGGTTGCCCATCGACACTCCGATGGCGGCTATCGCTCAAGGCGTGACGCCTGCGAGCTAGGAGCCAAAACCCTTGGAGTGTCTTCGCTCAGAGAACTCGAGCTCTCAGATTTACCAAAGGCAAAAGCTGAGTTGGACGATCTCACTTTCCGCAGAGTCAGGCATGTTGTTAGCGAAAACCAGAGAGTTCTGGACACAGTGAGAGCGCTCGCGGCATCGGATTTAGAGTCCCTGGGTCCTCTAATGGCTCACTCTCATGCTTCCATGCGGGATGATTTTGAGATTTCCATAGACGAGCTGGATCTAGCGGTGGCAACCGCTATCGAATCCGGTGCAATCGGTTCTCGCATGACCGGAGGCGGTTTCGGCGGCGCCGCTATAGCGATAATCGATCAGGCCAAACTGGTTACTCTCGAGAGAAACTGCAAGCTTGCGTTTGCAGCCAAGGGCTATAAAAAACCCGGAATTTTCGCCGTGAAACCGAGCGAAGGCGCTCGTAAAGAGTCTTAGGCGGTTGGGACCACTTTGATTCCAGCATCCACCATTTGATCAATTGCGGCTTCGGTGCTGAGATTCCCAACGCCCGCAGTGAGGCTAGTTATAACTCGAACCTCTAAACCAAATGTTTTTGCGTCAAGGCTCGAAGCCAAAACGCAGTGGTCAGTGGCGATGCCCACAACATCCACTGATTTGAGACCAAGCCTTGAAATCAGATCTTGAATTCTCTCCCCCGCGTCCGTTACCCCTTCAAATATCGAATATCCGTTCAATCCTTGGCCTTTTTTTATGTGAATATCGATCAGAGACTGGTCGAGGTTTGGGTGGTAATCGGCCCCAGTCTCCCCAGCAATGCAGTGCAGGGGCCAAGTGGAGGTGAAATCTGGCTCTTCTCCTATTTTGGGAAAATGACCGCTATTGGAGTCGTTGGGTGTGTGCCAATCCCGGGAGGCAAATACAAAGTCGTAGGCGTTGGGGTTTGCCGAAAGATATGAGCTAATCCCCTTCGCCACCTGCGCGCCGCCAGCGCAGGCCAGCGC
>JBDNID010000090.1:0-1208 GCA_041688475.1 Aquiluna sp. | reverse complement strand
GTGGCTTCGCTAAAAAGAAGAATCGCCACCGGGATTGCCGTGCAGTCCGCCTCCGGGCTTAGCCCACAAGAAGTTCTGAATCAGATCTCGGAAGCAACTCAAGAGCTGCAAACCCGGCACGCTAACTTATTCGCGAATCAAATAGGCCCAGAACTTACCGAACACGGAATCCAAATTGTTCACTGGAGCACATTGGCCGATGGCGAAAAAAGCGAGCTGCACGAATACTTCAGCTCTCAGGTTTTCCCAGTTCTCACACCGCTTGCAGTCGACCCCGCGCACCCGTTTCCTTATATCTCGGGTTTGTCTCTCAACCTTGCGGTGGTTCTGAAAAACCCAAATAATTCGAAGGAGCACTTCGCCCGGGTAAAGGTTCCGCCTTTACTGCCCCGGTTTGTGCCGGTGCCGGGTTCCGAGGCTCAGCGTTTTGTTCCCCTTGAGGATGTAATGGGTGAATTTCTATCCGAGCTATTCCCCGGCATGGAGGTGCTCGAGCACCACATATTCCGCGTTACCAGAAACGAAGACCTTGAGGTTGATGAAGACGAAGGTGAGAACCTTCTGATTCAGCTCGAAAAAGAGCTTTTGAGAAGACGCTTTGGCCCTCCGGTTCGCCTCGAGGTGGCCGAGGATATCGATCAAAAGGTGCTGACCCTATTGCAGCGCGAGCTGGGTATTCAGGAAAGCGAGGTCCTGCACTTACCAGAGCCACTCGACCTCAGAGCACTGAATGCCTTCGCCTCTTTGTCCATGCCAGAATTGCTTTTCGAACCCCACGCAATCACCACAAACCGTTATTTAGAGGCGGATGAGGACGAGGCGGCGGATATATTCGCAGCACTTCGTGAGCGAGAGGTTTTGGTTCACCACCCCTATGAGTCATTTGCCACTAGCATCCAGGCATTTTTAGAGCAAGCGGCCGCCGACCCCCAGGTTCTTGCTATTAAGCAGACCCTCTATCGCACCAGTGGAGACTCGCCAATTGTCGATGCTCTGATTGATGCCGCTGAAGCTGGTAAACAGGTGCTGGCATTAGTTGAGATTAAGGCTCGCTTCGATGAGAAAAATAACATCGGTTGGGCCAGAAAGCTTGAGGCTGCCGGGGTTCACGTGGTCTACGGAATCGTAGGCCTAAAGACCCACTGCAAGCTTTCACTTGTGATTCGACAAGAGGGCAAGACACTCAAGCGCTATTGCCACATTGGCAC
>JBDNID010000089.1:0-1770 GCA_041688475.1 Aquiluna sp. | reverse complement strand
GGATCTAAAGTCAGCTGGCTTTGGTCTAGTGATATTCGGAATTGGCTTCCCACTATTAGCCGGCACTCTCGGTGTCCTAACGGGACATTTGACTGGCTTGAGTATTGGGGGAGCGGCAACCCTCGGGGTGCTAAGCGCCTCAGCTTCTTATATTGCGGCCCCAGCGGCGGTTCGATTGGCGCTTCCAGAAGCAAGCCCCGGAATCTATCTCACGGCAAGCCTCGGGATTACCTTCCCATTTAATCTAACTTTGGGAATACCGATCATGTTGGAACTCAGTAGGTTCCTAGAAAGCGCAGGGCTCTGATGCTGACAAATCGCAAACTCGTTGTCATTGTGGTGGAAGCGGCATTGGAGAAGAGACTTTCAAAGGGCGTAATTTCTCAGGGTGCCAAAGGTTTCACAATTACTCACGCAAATGGTCTAGGCCCAAGAAATCAGAGAGCTGGAGACCTTGAGGGGGGCAACATTAAGCTTGAAACAGTTGTCACCGATGAAATTGCGACCAAAATTATGGATCTTTTGAGTACTAACTACTTCCCGCACTATGCCTGCAGCGCCTGGATGAGTGACGTGCAGATCCTCAGGGATTCTAGGTATTAGAAAACCACTCACAAGGTCGATTTGACCAAGAATACTTGGCAAAACCAGTGCTTAAGCAGCCAATAGCTCCGGCTAATATTTCGGTTCGGACAGTCTTAGAAGAAGTCATTCCGTTCTATTGGGTGGTCTATTTAGGGGTGACAAGTATTTTTCTGGCTAATTTCCTCATTCACTCTGAGACAATTACTGTTTCCAAATAACACCGAGATTGAGGCTTAGGGTGAGCGATCTAGTTATCCAATACCCGCCAGATCTTCCGGTATCCGAGCGCAGAGAAGACATTCTTTCGGCAATCAAGCAAAACCAGGTGGTAATCATTGCAGGAGCTACCGGCTCTGGCAAGACAACCCAGCTTCCAAAGATGTGTCTCGAGCTTGGAAGACTATCAATCGCGCATACCCAGCCAAGAAGAATTGCGGCGCGTTCGGTGGCCGAGCGCATCTCGGAGGAGCTCAAAGTCAATCTAGGTGGACTGGTGGGTTACCAGGTTCGCTTTACCGACCAGGCCAGTAGAGACACCAAAATCAAAGTTATGACCGATGGCATATTGCTGAACGCATTGCAACGCGACAAGATGCTCAAGCAATACGACACCATCATTATCGACGAGGCTCATGAGCGAAGCTTAAATATCGACTTTTTACTCGGTTATCTAAAGCAGCTACTGGCTCGGCGCCCGGATCTAAAACTAATTATCACCTCGGCAACAATCGACCCGGGGTCCTTTTCTAAACACTTTAATGACGCTCCGATAATTGAGGTCTCCGGCCGCACCTACCCGATTGAGATTCGCTATCGGCCGGTCACCCGGGAGGTTTTGGAAGATGGCGATTCGGAGGCCGCAACCACGGCGGCTGATTATCTTGATGCGGTTGTTGGCGCGCTAAAAGAACTCGAAGCAGAGCAAGACGGCGACGTTTTGGTGTTCCTATCTGGAGAATCTGAGATCAGAGATTGTCAGGACGCAATTCAAGGCAACATAACCTCAGGCTTATTAGGAGGCAATACCGAGGTATTACCTCTATACGGACGACTCAGCTCTGCGGAGCAACATCGAGTGTTCGAACCGAGCAAGCTAGCCGGCATAAGGCGAAGGGTTATTCTGGCCACTAACGTAGCGGAGACCAGCCTCACCATCCCAAACATCAAATACGTCATTGACGCTGG
>JBDNID010000088.1:0-2367 GCA_041688475.1 Aquiluna sp. | reverse complement strand
TTACCATGGAAGTGCTCTACCACTGAGCTATCGGGGCGAAGCCTAAAAGGCAACCGAAAAAGATTACCACTAGCCAAGGGCGCTAGGCAAACCCCAAATCCTAAGGCCCAGCCCCAAGAATTAATAACCTGCATTTAATAGGGCTACTGCTGGACTTGCCCCAGTTGGTTCAGAACTTGAGACTATTCCAGCCCCAGATTCATGGCCAGATCACGCGACCGCTGATTCCAAAGTAGCCCAGGGTCAGCAACACCCCTAAGAATCTCAGTTTGCATCACACCCCATTCAAACCAAACCTGCGAAAGCTCAATCAGTGCTGGAAGCGGGACCGCTGTGTTCGCAGCTGCCATAAAGCCTTTGGTCAGCGACGAATCAATATCACCGATAAAAGCCTCAGTGGCTGGCTGTTGCCCTGAGGTTAGATAAAGCAGTTTCTGAAACTCTATCGAGGTTAGATACTCGCTCAAAAAAAGTTCGGCCGTTCGCTTTTTGGTCGAGGCTTCGCTCAGAAAAAAACCCCTGGTGGATAAAAACGAGGTTGCCGGCAAGTCGCCAAGTGAGGGGACATCAAAGATTGCTAGCCCTTGAAGTTCGTCGAGTTGGGGCAACAGCCATGGCCCACCCAAAAGACAGTTGGCTTCATGATTTATAAAATCAGCAACCGCTAGGTCACTCGATTGCATTTTAAAACTCTCCTTTTGCTCCGAGAGCCAGTTCGCAAAGCCAACCCCTTCAGGGGTTCCAAGACTTAGGACAGGGAGATCATCCCCAAGCTCATCTTGCAAGAATACTTTCGCCCCAAAAGAGGCTTGCAGGGCATAGAGCGAGTAGGGGTCACCGTTTTCTAATACTGAAAGCGGAGAGTCCTTAGTTGCGACCTGCGCCCAGCTAGCTGGCTGACTCGAAACCTTGTCGGTGTGGCAAATTAAAGCGATGTTTTCGGCAGAATACGGGTAACCAAATTGCTTGCCCTGGTAATTCAGGGACCGAAGCGCCGGTAGTTGAAAATCAATTGCCGCCCTTGATTGAATCGGGGAGATCAGGCCCAAGTCCCCAAGTGAACGAACCCAACTGCTGCTTCCAGCAAATAAATCAGGTGGATTTAAGCCGGATTCAATTTCGGATTCAATTCCAAAGAATTCTTTTGTTGTGATGTTTACTGTCACGTCATAATCCTCAGCGAACTGCTCAGCCGCCGCATTCAAGGACTGCATTAATTCCTCCCCCGCCCAAATCTCAATGGACTCGAGATTCTGAGTGACTGACGGGGTGGTCGATTCGCTGAGTGGAGTGGGTTCGATCGCCTGGCAACCGGTCAGCACAATTAACCCAATCAAAACCCCAGAGCCAATAAATATCTTATTCATATTCCCCCGCTTCGTTCCAAGCCAATCATGACATGTGGGCCAAGAACCGCTTTCATCAAGCCACAGCGTGGCAAAAACTGAACACGTCAATTGGTACGAGTCTGTCCCGGCAGTGTCCACATCCATATTCGTAGAGGCTCCTGAAGCTTGTTATTTAAAAAGAAGCGAATAAAGCCGTATTATGTTGTAAGCGTTTACAATTTTCCCAAAGTTCCCGACGTTTTAGGAGTTTTTCGCATGTCTCCAAAATCAGAGTGGTGGCGCTCAGCAGTCATCTACCAGATTTACCCGCGATCATTTGCTGATGGTAACGGCGATGGAATTGGAGATCTCCGGGGCATAACTGGGCGCCTCGATACGCTCGCGGCTTTAGGTATTGATGCAGTGTGGTTCTCACCATTTTTTTGCTCTCCACAAAAAGATGCAGGATACGACGTAAGTGACTACAAGGACATAGATCCGCTTTTTGGAAGCCTTCAGGACTTCGATGTGATGCTTGCAAAAGCGACCGCGCTTGGCATCAAAGTGATAGTTGACCTGGTCCCTAACCACTCTTCGGATCAGCACGCATTATTCCAAGCCGCGATCAGGGCTGAACCGAACTCAGCCGCGCGCGAGATGTATACGTTTAGAGATGGCAAAGGAGCCAACGGCGAACTTGCTCCAAACAACTGGGAGTCGGTGTTCGGAGGTCCGGCTTGGACCAGAATCGTCGAGCCCGATGGCAAATTGGGCCAATGGTATTTGCACATTTTCGATAGCTCACAACCTGACTTCAACTGGGAGAACGAGGGTGTCAGACTCGAGTTTGATTCAATCTTGCGTTTCTGGTTAGACCGCGGTGTCGCAGGCTTCAGAATTGACGTGGCTCACGGCATGGTGAAAGCCAAGGGTCTGCCCGATGTTGATCAGAACCTTTCGACCATGACCGGAGCTGAGGCTGAAAATGCGCCGCCGCACCCGTTTTGGGGCCAAGAGGGAATTCATGAGATAAACCGCC
>JBDNID010000012.1:0-1375 GCA_041688475.1 Aquiluna sp. | reverse complement strand
GATCAGCAACCTGGCCTGTGCCAGAGAGTAATCGGCGTCCAGAAAATCGCCACCGTCGCTGAAAGAATCGGGGGTGATGTTAATCACGCCCATCACCAAGGGCCGAGCGAAGGTTTTCATGATTACTTGTTTATCAGACCCATGACCTCGGCACGGTAGACCGGGTCGGAAAACACTCCAAGCGAACTCATGGTGATCGTGTTCACCGCAGGCTGTCTTGCTCCTCTTGAAGCGACGCACTGATGCCTAGCCTCAACCACAACAATTGCACCCTGGGCACCCAAGCCATCAAAGATTGCCTGGGCTATTTGATTGGTTAGATGCTCTTGCAGTTGCGGCCTGGCGGCCAAAATCTCCACCACACTAGCCAATCGCCCCAAGCCGGCAAGCTTGCCGCTTGGAAGATAGGCAACATGGGCCACGCCGGTGAAGGGCAAAAGGTGGTGCTCGCATATTGAGACCAACTCGATGTCCTTGAGAATCACGGTCTCGTTCTTATCGGTGTCAAACAGCTCTCCAAAAGCGCTCAACGGATCTTTGCCGATCCCCTTGAAAAAAGCCTCGTAGCTCTGGGCTACTTTTTCGGGGGTTGCCTTTAGTGCTTCGCGATCGGGGTCTTCACCAATAGCAATGAGTAGCTCTCTAACCGCAGCGCGGATTCGATCATTTTGCATCTAGCGGAGCCTCTTCAGCTGGCTTTTCTGGCGTGGGCTTTTCAGGGTGAACCTCGAGCTGAATAGCCTTGCGCTTGGGAACTGAAATTGGACCCTTGGCCGTTACTGCGCGCTTTGGTGAGGATCGCCAAACGGCGCGCTCAGGGAGCTTTTTGACCGTCTTGAAGATCTTCATGATCTCTTGTTGGTTCAGAGTCTCCTGCTCTAAAAGCGACTTGGCAAGCTTGTCCAAAACCGCCCTATTTAGAGTGATGGCCTGATGCGCCTCATTCAAAGCGTTTTCTAAAATGGCACGCACCTCATCATCGACCTGCTGAGCCATCTCGTTCGAGTATGAGTGCTGGGTAGCGAGTTCGCGGCCTAGGAAGGGTTCAGAGTTGCCACTGCCCAAAGTGATCGCGCCGATTTTAGAACTCATGCCGTATTTGGTGACCATGGTTCGGGCAATATTTGTCGCCTTTTCAAAGTCATTTGAGGCGCCGGTAGTTGGATCCTTGAATACGATTTCTTCTGCAATGCGGCCACCCATTGCCCACGCAATTTGATCTAGGAGCTGGTTGCGGGTGATTGAGTAGCGATCCTCCATCGGAATCACCATGGTGTAACCCAAGGCTCGGCCTCTTGGCAAAATAGTGATCTTGGTTACCGGGTCAGAATGGTTTAGAGCGCCAGCCACTAAACCGTGACCGGCTTCGTGATAT
>JBDNID010000087.1:0-2052 GCA_041688475.1 Aquiluna sp. | reverse complement strand
TGATATTCCAATTCTGAGAAGTGAATTTGCTCAAAAATCAACTAAGCGGCCCCGAACGAACCTAAGCCCTACCTAGTAGTAATCAGCTCTCTTCTCAAGAAGCTGCCATTCAGATAAAGATCAACAAAGATGTCATAGCCAGCGCCGGTAAACCTGACAAATCTTGAGTAGTCGAAGCTTTTGTAATTAGTAATTGGGTCTTGCACCAACCACTTGCCAGCAACTCTCGCAGAGAGTTTCTGGCCCGAAAGGTCCTTGGTGTACAGGGCCAGGAACCCCTTAAAGGTTCCAACCGTTACCTTGCCAGAAACGGTGATTGGAATATTCAGTACTACCTGCATGCCGGCCGAATCTGTTGTTATCAGCTGCATGGTGTGCTTGCCGGGTAAGAGCCTGGCTGGCAAAAGCATCTGGGTGGCGAAGGCACCATCGGCCAAAGTCTCAACCTCGCCAATAAAAATTGGCTCAGAGAAAACCCAGACCGAAACCTTGGCTTTTGGCCTCAGGCCAGTGCCTGATAAGTCAGCCATGGAGCCGAGTTGAAAATCGAGACTTAGGTTGGTTGAAATTGGTTGCGATTGACCGCTTGAAAGCTCCGCTTTGATTTCTAGCTTCCAGCTCCCTGCAGAGGCAACAAGTTTTTCTCTGGGGGCATCAGCAACAATGCTGATCTTTTCGGCAGAGCCTGCAATAGAGCCAGCTGGGCTATTAATTGGGCTCACAGGTATCACCGGATTCACAGTGGGAGTCAGTGAAGGATTCTGCCTAGGCGGCTGGGTTGGCTTGTTTGCCCCAGGGGTTGGAGCCGGTGTCGGTGTTGATATTGGTTTTCTGCCATCGGATTCTGACCCGCCAGGGCTGCTAGAGCTGACCGCTAGCCAGAGTGCAAAAAGAGTTATTGGTGCTGTGACACTTGGTGTGTGGGGGAAAGTGACCTTGGTTGCAGCATTATTTAGAACCGAGCTCCAGCCATCAAATGTGAAGCCAGAGCGAGTTGGGTTATTAGGGGCGCTAACGCTTCCAGCCGCTATGAAGCTGCCCGCTGCAACCGCGCTTCCGCCAGTTGAGTTAAAGGTCACCGCATAGCTTGTTGGGGACGGAGTCACCGATGAAGATGAGCCTGAAGAACTTGATGTTCCAACCGAGTTGGTTGCGGTGACGGTGAAAGTGTAGGCGGTGTCGTTATTCAGCCCGGTTATGGTGCAGCTGGTTGTGGCTGTGGTGCAGCTAGCGCCACCAGGTGAAGCGGTAACCGTGTAGCTGGTGATCTGAGCGCCACCGCTTGAACCCTGGGTCCAACTAACTGTGGCGGTGGTGTCGCCGGTCACAGCAGTAACCGTGGTTGGGGAACTTGGTTTTGTAGAAGCCACAACAATCTCTGGGTCTTCGGTGAGGTTCACAACTACGCTGCCATTGACCTGGGCAACACCTAGGTTTGTAACGCTTGTACCGATAATCTGATAAATCGTTGCGCCGGCTTTAATGCTTGGGTTTGTGAGGGTCACTGCGATTGGTTTGCCGGCTGCAGTGTTAGGCACTGTCGCTGAGTCACCAGAACCATAGATCCAAGAAACCAAGATTGAGAAGAAGTAGTCGTTATCGCCGGGGATCAAGTTTGACTGCCGGTCGGTGTCTTTGAAGTAGCGGAGGGTTATGACAGTGCCGCTAGGAAGAGCGCCGGTTGGAATCTGCACTCTTGCAGAAGTGCCAGAAGGCGTGTGAGTGATGGTGGTATCGACGCCAGTTGAATCACTAGCGGTAAAGGTGCTAGCGGCTTCAAGGGTCGCTTCATCCACACCAAATAAGGAATTCTGCACCCACCGGGCATGCAGAGTTCTTGAACCAGTTGGTGTGAACTCGGCTCCAGCATCACCCAGTTTTACTCCACCGGTTGCTTGGTCATACCAACCAAGGAATGAGAAGTTTGGCCTAATAGGGGTTGGCAGGGTTATTGACTCCCCAATAGGAACGCTGCCAATGCCAGAGCCAATTTCTCCGCCCTTTGAGTGATAACTCAAGGTGTAGTTACCATCGGCCCAGATCGCATAAAGA
>JBDNID010000011.1:0-3723 GCA_041688475.1 Aquiluna sp. | reverse complement strand
TATCAGCCAAGCCAATAAAGCACAGGTGGATTTATTGATCTTCGGAGAGCTGGCCCTTTGTGGCTACCCGCTTGGCGATCTGAGCTATCGTCGTGACGTAATCGCACAAACCGAATCAGCTCTGCAAGCATTAGTCGCCATAACAGCGGAGCCCGAATACAGTGGTCCATTAGTAGTACTGGGGCATGTCTCTCAAGCGGAAATAGCGCCGCCAACAATTCAGCGAAGTTTAGCAACCGCACACAACAGCGCGAGCGTCTTTGGTCAGGGCAAGCTAATCGGCACCTACCACAAGCACTTGTTGCCTAACTATGACGTTTTTGATGACTGGCGGAACTTTATTCCGGGACAGCAGGAGCTAATCTTCGATCTCAAGGGTCATAAAATCGCAGTTTTGATCTGCGAAGACATATGGGGCGAGACGGATAGAAGTAAGGACCTCAAATCCAGCGGGGTAGAGCTGGTGGTGGTTCCAAACGGATCTCCATACTCGAGATCGAAACGACTCGAACGTCGAGATGCCGCCATTCAATTTGCTTCCGGGATGGACCTGGCGTATGCGAATCTGGCCGGCGGCCAAGACGAACTTGTTTTTGATGGAGACAGCTTCTACATCTCAGAATCCACAGAGATTTTCCGAGCCGAAAGTGGCCCAGGATTCTACATAGTTTCCGAGAGCAATCCTTTGCCTCTAGAGCTGAAGGATTTAGCTACTCTCTACGAGATCCTCGTTACCGGCCTTCGGGACTATCTTGCCAAAACCAATCAGACCAGCTGCGTGCTGGGAGTTTCTGGTGGAATCGACTCAGCCTTGTGCGCCGCGATAGCAGTCGATGCGGTAGGAAATAAAAACGTTGTGGGTGTGGGCCTTCCGTCTCGTTACAGCTCGGAGCACTCGATCGCCGACGCTAAAAAACTCTGCGAGAATCTCGGAATCGAGTATCGCGAGATCGCTATTGAACCAGCCCATGCCGCTTTTGAGAAGATGCTCGAGCTCGGCAATCTTGCGGCAGAGAACATTCAGTCCAGAATCAGAGCCGTGTTGCTTATGGGGATCTCTAACACCTCGGGTCAGCTTCTTTTGTCTACCGGAAATAAGTCAGAAATAGCAGTCGGATATTCGACCATGTATGGCGATGCCGCTGGCGGTTTTGCGCCGATCAAAGACGTATACAAGACAGACGTATGGCTACTAGCGGAGTACCTAAACTCGTCAAGAGGTCACGAGGTGATTCCGCAAAACTCGATATCAAAGCCCCCCTCAGCAGAGCTCAAGCCCAATCAGCTAGATTCAGACTCGCTGCCTGATTACCAGGAGCTTGATCAGATACTCGAGCTACTTATTGAGCAAACTAACAGCGCAGAGTCAGTTATCGCTCGGGGCTTCGCAGCGGAAACCGTGCATCGCATAGATTCAATGGTAAGAGGCGCGGAGTGGAAACGGTCCCAAGGAGCCATCGGCACAAAAACGACAAAGGTAGCCTTCGGGCTTGGGCGAAAAGTGCCAATCACCACTAGATTTGAGGATTTATGAAAATCAGGACCGGAACTCTTCTTGAGCTGAAACAAAAGGGACAGCGCTTTTCTTGTCTAACAAGCTACGACGCTCTCACGGCACGGCTTTTCGACGCCGCGGGAATTGAAGTGCTACTCGTTGGTGACTCAGCAAGCAATACGGTACTTGGCTACCAGGGAACGGTTCCAATCACGCTCGAAGAAATGATTCCATTCGGGAGGGCCGTTGTCGGCGCATCGAAAAGTGCTCTGGTGGTTTTTGACCTGCCATTCGGCAGCTACGAATTCAGCGCCGAACAGGCTTTTGAAACTGCAACCGCCGCTATGAAGCAAACCGGAGCCGCTGCAGTCAAACTTGAGGGCGACAAGATCGAACAAATCGGGGTCCTGGTTAATGCGGGAATTCCCGTGATGGGCCACGTCGGATTCACCCCACAGTCCGTGCACGCCCTGAGCGGATTTAAGGTTCAAGGCCGTGGGGAAAGAGCCGATGAATTACTAGGCCAATGCCTCGAAATAGAGGCCGCTGGGGCATTTGCAATCGTGCTAGAGATGGTGCCAGCTGAGCTAGCCACAAAAATTTCAAAAAGTTTGAGAGTGCCAACTATAGGTATTGGAGCGGGGGCCGGGACGGACGGTCAAATACTTGTCTGGACCGATTTCGCCGGCCTGAGCGAAAAAATCCCTTCCTTTGCAAAGCCGTATCTAGATATGCAAACCCTTCTTCAAAAGGCCGCTCAGGATTATCGTCAAGATGTTTTAGATGGCCACTTTCCCAGCCAGGATCAGAGCTTCAGCTAGTTTTTCCAATCAAGATCTTCTTCTTCATCCTCCTCGCGGATTACTCTGGCCCTGGATTCGATTGTCTCGAGTGCCAAAAGGGCGGTTTCGAAGGTTTCAAAAGGGCCTACCCGGTAAAGGCTGAGTGATTGCGGTCCGGATTCCACGGCGTTTGTCCGTATGTTGAACCAAAATTCTGGCTTTTCACTCATGCCTAATCTCCCGTAACTGTGGTGCAAGTAGAATTGAGTCATGCCAAAGACAGCCAGCGGGGTTCTAATCCCCGGCAAATTGTCCCCCATAAGAAGTGTTCCCAAGAGTATCACCAGGCCCGAGTATGTGGGCAATTCGGGACCTAGCCCACACCTAGGAGGCGATCGATATTCGGACTCAGAGATCGTTCGCATTCGTAAATCATCAAAGATTGCGGCCCAAGCTCTCGAAAAGGTCTTGGGATCGGTAAGGCCAGGAATTTCAACCGACGAACTTGATCGAATTGGGCACGAGTTCATTGTGAGCCAGGGTGGTTACCCTTCAACCCTTGGATATCGAGGTTTCCCCAAGTCTCTTTGCTCCTCTGTTAATGAGGTCATTTGCCACGGAATCCCCGATGACACCGTCTTGGAGGATGGCGATTTGGTGAACATAGACATCTCGGCTTATTTTGATGGAATGCATGGCGACACTAACGGCACAGTGCTAGTTGGGAGCGCAACCCAAGAGGTGATAGACCTTGTTTCTCGCACCAAGGAAGCCACAATGCGTGGCATAAAGGCCGCACTTGCCGGTCGCGAGGTGAATATTATCGGGCGAGCAATTGAGTCCTACGCGAAAAGATTTGGATATGGAGTTGTGCAAGAGTTCACGGGGCACGGGGTCGGATCAAGCTTTCACACCGGCCTAATAATCCCGCATTACGATGCTCCTGAATTTTCTACAAAAATCGAGGTGGGAATGGTCTTCACTGTTGAGCCGATGCTCACCCTCGGAACTAGAGAGTGGGACATGTGGGATGACGACTGGACTGTGGCAACCAAGGATAAAAAATACACAGCTCAGTTCGAGCACACCATCCTGATTACGCAGGACGGTCCCGAAATTTTGACGGTTCCCTAGTTGACTCGCATTGCCGTTGGAATCGCCTCGGCGGCACTGGAATCAAAGCCTCGCTTGTCGACGTTATTAGCGGAGATTTAGCAGGTGAACGAATTCGAGTTGAAACACCCAAGGGTGGAAAGCCTCATGACATTGCAGCCGCTGTGGCGAAACTAATTGACCAGTTCGCTGACCTTGAAGACTCCTCGACGGTAGGGATTTGCTTCCCGGCAGTTGTGCAGCATGGCTTCACGCGGTCCGCTGCAAATGTTTCGAATGATTGGATAGGACTGGATGCAGAGGCCCTTTTCGCAGGGGCGCTGGGACGACAAG
>JBDNID010000010.1:0-2723 GCA_041688475.1 Aquiluna sp. | reverse complement strand
GGTCCGCGTCATTTGAGATGCTTCGACATTTGACTGAACGATTGCCATTTATGGTCACGCCAAAGTGGCTACTTAATAAAATTCAGCCAATCGCGATTAGAGATGTTCTCCGTTACCTAGTTGGATCTGCGACATTAGACCCAAAAATCAATCGTGATTTCGATATCGGCGGGCCTGAGGTCTTCACATATCTTGAGATGATGCAACTGTATGCCTCGGTTGCTGGCCTCTCAAGAAGAATTATCATTCCGCTTCCAGTATTGACTCCGAGACTGGCCTCCGGCTGGATCGGACTGGTTACTCCGGTCCCAGTGACATTGGCTAAAAGGCTGGTGGCATCACTAAAGCACGATGTGGTGGCAAGAGATAACGATATTCGAGAGCTAATACCGCCCGCGAAATCCGGCCTAACTGATTTTCGAACCTCTGTATCACTAGCTCTTACTCGCGTGAAAGATCTAGAGGTTGAGACGCGATGGAGCAATGCGTCAGTGCCGGGAACTCCATCTGAACCTCTTCCCACCGACCCGGACTGGGCCGGCGGTTCACTTTATGTCGATAAGCGGCAATACCACTCCACCGATCCGATCGATGTTGTTTGGGCGAGAGTTGAATCAATTGGCGGAGTGAATGGCTACTCCACCGCGACCTGGGCTTGGGAGTTTCGCGGTCTAATGGATCGAATGATTGGAGGGGTGGGTCTAAGGCGTGGAAGAAGAGACCCAAATACCCTGATGGAAGGCGAAGCACTTGATTTTTGGAGAGTGGAAGAGCTTCAAAGGCCGAGGCTTCTAAGGCTGCGGGCCGAGATGAAGCTGCCCGGTTTGGCTTGGCTAGAATTTCGACTCTTCGAACAAGCCAATAATGAAACTCTGCTGGTACAGCAGGCTTATTACCATCCACAGGGGCTTTTCGGACACGCTTATTGGTGGTTGGTCGCCTTTATGCACGGCTTCGTATTTCCCTCGATGGCCAAAAAAGTAGCTGGTCCAAGCGCCACCAAAGTGACTAAGTCAGACTCTAAGAAAGTCAGTGCTAGCTAAACTTCTCTAATGACCAAAACACGCCTAGCGGCATTTGCTCTACTGGGCGTGGGATTTGCATGGGGCGCGGCCTTTGTCTTGATGAAAGACGCGATTGCTCAGCAGCCGTATTTGGATTTTTTGGCTATTAGATTCTCGATCGCCGCGATGGTAATGATTGCGATAAGGCCGAAGGTGGCTCTAAATTTCCAAGCTGGGGACATCAAGTATGGGCTTGCTATCGGGGTGGTGCTCGCATTCGGCTTCATCACTCAGACCATTGGCCTTGATCTAACGACCGCATCCACCAGCGGCTTTCTTACCGGTCTCTATGTCATCCTGACTCCGATTCTGGCTTGGCTCTGGCTCAAGAAAAAAATCAATCTGCGAGTTGGAATCGGAGCGATTCTTGCGCTCATAGGAATCGGCGTGCTTTCGGGTGCGGCGAATGACGTCGAGTTTCAAACCGGTCAGCTTTGGTTGATTGGGTGCGCGTTTTTATACGCAATCCACATTCTGCTTCTAGGTAAGCACGGCAAGGGGCGCAATTCCTATCGCTTCATGATGCTGCAACTGATGGCGGTGGCAATCATCTGCTGGGGTTTCGCGCTCGCCGATGGCTATCAAGGCCCGCCAAACTCCGGAGTTTGGTTCGCGGTGCTTTTCACGGCGATTTTCTCTTCAGTGCTAGCGTTTTGGGTTCAGACTTGGGCTCAAGGATTTCTGGACCCGGCTCGAGTGGCGCTTTTGATAACAAGCGAAGTAGTTTTCAGCGCCGTGATTGCAGTTGTCGTGGGCCAAGAGGTTGCTACCTGGGCGATGTTGATTGGCGGCTCTTTATTGCTGACAGCGATGTTGATAGTCGAATGGCCCAGTAAAAAGAATCAAATAATGCTAGAGCCCAAGCTCCACGAGTAGTTTTTCTAGCTCTTTATTGGCCGATAACTCTTGCGGTAAACGAGTCATCGATATCGGGAGCCTACGACCCAAGAGGTCTTGTCTTACTTGCACGTCTTCGTGGTTAGCAATGTGCCGAATCTCAGCTTCGGTGACCCCGATAATCGGGATTATCTCGGTGGCTAAGTTCCCAGCGATGATTTCGAAGGCATGGACGCCTGGCCCGCGCCATAGACCTTCTGCGATTCTTGTCGCTGCGGCAGGGTCCTCCGGCTGAGCACTTATCAACGCGAAGAATTCTTTTTTCCGAACCTGATCACCCTCACCGAACCAACGGCCCGGATCATTGGCCTGAAGGCCAAGTTCGCGAATCTCCGAAATAGTTTCTTGACCTATATTTAGGCAGTCGGTGAGCCTGCCGCCCAAGATCGTAACCACATTTTTATTGCGGTCAATTTCAAGAAGGTGTTTTCTGGATAATTGTTGACGATTTTTTCGATAGAGGCTGGGACAACACGCGTTACCGCACTTATGGCCTCCGAATCGAGAGAAATCCTCGCTCGCGGCTATTGCGAGTTCGAACAGTGCTTTCCCAAACCCGGATGGGTTGAGCATGAGCCCGAAGAAATTTGGCAGGCATTGCTAAAAAGCCAGCGAGAAGGTCCTGGGCCAAGGCCACAGGCCCCGAGCTGCATCGGCATAACTAACCAGTGCGAAACGGTGGTGGTTTGGAATCGCGAAACCCTCAAGAGCCCGACCCGAGAGATTGCCTGGCAGGACCTCAGAACTTCGGACATCAACTCC
>JBDNID010000002.1:0-5736 GCA_041688475.1 Aquiluna sp. | reverse complement strand
AATCCGCATAGAGCCCGGAACTCAGTAATTGCTATCAGCAGTTCGGGCTTGTGGTTGGCGTCGGAGTAGGACTTGTGGTTGACGGCAAACTGGATTTTTGCCCGCTCCTTAGTGGGGTGAGCTTGAATCGAAAGCGGTTTGGCGGCGGCTAAAAACTTCACCAGATACCCCAGCTCCCCGACCCGCTCTAAAAGCGAGCCACTTTGATCATCTTGGACCGTGCTTGGTGAGCTTGGGTGTGTACCAAACCAAACCTCAGCAATTGGGTAATCTGGGGCTTCAATCCCTAAAAGATCAGACAATAACTCGCTCGAACCCCATGCATAAGGCACGGGTTGATTGATGATTCGCAGCAAAGTCAAACTAAGACCTACCTTCCTCATCCACGATTATCACCGATATGGGCCCGGTAGGCGGAGCCGCATCAGCCAACTCACTTCGCCTTGCTTTCTTGGCGAATGTGGCGGCAATGAACCCTGCGCCAATCGCCAAAGTAATTGGGAAAAAGAATGCCAGCTCAAGTCCCACGCCTTGAGCCAACGCGCCCATGAGGGTCTTTGCCAACACTGTCACAGTGGAGCTAAAAAGACTGATACTCGAAAGCGCCCACGAGGTAGAGACCCCGGGGATGTGGCCGGCCGCCGAAGAAAACACCGGTGCCAACGACGAGAGCCCTAAACCGGCTATCAACCAGAGCACTCCACTCACCGCCAGACCTAGATACTGGTTTATTTCGGCCAAGGGACCAGCAACCAATGCGGTTACTGCAAATGCTCCCGCCGCGATAAATGCGCCGCGAGAAGCAATCAAGTTAGGAGGAAAACGCTTTGCCCACCGGGTTAGTGAGAGCCTGCCGATGATCATGCCCGACATGAAGGTAGCGAAAGGTATTGAGCGTAGCGCCAAATCGAGATTCAGAATATCTCTCGCGAACACGGCGGCCCAGTCGATAATTACGACCTCGGGGAACACTCCGAAAAACATGCCCAAAGCCAACAACGCCAACTGGGGTGGGAACTGGTAGAACTTGCGCTTTACCACCTGCGCTTTTTCTTCGATGTGGCCATCTTCTTGGCCATTCAAAAGCCAGCGATAGCAGAGCTCGAAAACGACCAGGGTGACGATGGCCACCGCAATTAGAAAGACCTCCAGAGTAAAAAAGACCGTTGAGAGGCCGCCGGAGATTGCTGCGGCCACGGCGCCAATGGCCCAGCCAGCGTGGAAACGACCCATCACATTAATTTTTATTTGCTTCTGAATCAAAACCGCGTGAGAGTTCACCGCCACCCCCACCAGCGACATGAAAAAGTTGAACCCCATGTTTATAAAAAACCAAATCGCTGGCTCTGCGGAGAGGCCTAATAAGACCAGCATCACCATACCGCCATAGATGCCCCAACGGATAATCATCCTCGAGCTAAAGCGCATAATCAGACGAGAGGCAAAAAACAAAGGGGCAATGGATCCGATAACGCCGAACCCGATGATGGTGCCCCACTCGGCGAATGAGACGTTTAGCCGATCAATATATTCCGGAACCCAGGCCACCGAAGAAAGAGCTGCGTGACCCATGAAGATGAAGGTCGCCAGCATCGCAATCTGTGATTTGCGTAGCCTTGCCGCGGAAAGTTTTGCCATACCTAGCTCTCTGAAATATCTAGCATTTCTGAGCGATCAAATAGCTTGATGCGCTCTCGGCCTTGATTTTCACCAAGGGACCTTTCGGTCGAATCTATCTTGAGCCAACCCGGCCAACCCACAAACCTAACAGCTTTTTTATTCAGAGTCTCAATAATCTGATTTTCCCCGGGCCGAGAGGGCTTTAGCCACATCGGTTTATCGTCAATGACGTGACCGATGGTTTCGATTGCATCGGCCTTGGTGTGGCCAATAAGCCCTACCGGGCCGCGTTTAATCCAGCCGGTGCAATAGATGCCCGGGATCTGTAGGCCGGCAGCATCCAATACTCGGCCGCCATCGTTTGGGATGATGCCCTTTTTCTCGTCGAATGGTAGTTCGGCTAGTGCCGACCCGTAATAACCAACCGCCCGGTAAAGGGCTTGGATTGGGAAGGTTTCAATCTCCCCGGTTGGCACAACATTGCCGGTGCCATCGAGTTTGGTGCGCTCTATCTCGAGGCCCGAAACTCGGCCCTCGTCATCTAGAACCCTGGTCGGAGAAGAGAAAAAATGCAGATGAAGCCGGCGCTCCTGGGGCTGCTGTTTGTTTTCCTTTAGATCTTCTAAGGTCTTGACCATGACGCGAATTTGATTGCTCGATTCGATAGCGGTCATCGAACCTTGGTCGTACTGGAAGTCCTCTTCATAAACAATCGCCTCTACGCCCTCTAGGTGCAGTGCCTCTCGAAGCTCAAGTGGCGAGAACTTAACCTGGGCCGGACCCCTTCTTCCGAACACGTGCACGTCGGTAACTGGAGAGTTCTTCAAATTTTCGTAAACATGGCCTGGGATGTCGGTAGCCAAAAGATCCTCGGGGCGCTTGATAAGCATCCGAGCAACATCGAGAGCGACATTGCCATTACCAATTACTGCAACCTGACTGGCATCCAGTGGCCAATCCAGTGGAAAGTCAGGGTGCGCGTCATACCAGTTCACAAAATCAGCGGCCCCGTGACTTCCGGCAAGATCCACCCCGGGGATATTCAGCGCGGCATCCTTGATGGCACCGGTTGCAAAAATAACAGCGTGATAGTGCTCTTTTAGCTCATCCAGACTTATGTCCACCCCGTAGGTGACATTCCCAAAGAATTGGATGTCCCCACGATCCAAAACCTCGTAAAGCGCTTTTATGATTCCTTTAATTCTCGGGTGGTCCGGAGCAACTCCGTAGCGCACTAACCCATAAGGGGCTGGCAAAGAGTCAAAGAGGTCAATCGAAACCTCGAAGTCTTTCTCAGACTTCAAAATCAAATCGGATGCGTAAATACCGGCGGGTCCTGAGCCAATCACGGCAAGGCGAAGCTTTGACAAAATGGTTTCCTAACCTATCCCTGACGCTCAACAACGGCCGCGGCGAATGCCTCGAGGGCAGACTTGACCGATCCGGCCGGCAATCCTGAAATTGCAGCCACTGCCTGATCGGCCCAGCGCTGCGTTTCTGCTTGAGCTTCATCCATAACAGCATGAGCCCGAAGTTTTTCTAATACCTCTGGGAGACTCTCTAGGGTGAGACCGGCCTTGATTAGCGCAAGCAATTCGACCGATTCTTTGTCTTTGTGATTCTCCAGTAAAAATACTGGCAGGGTTGGTACACCGGCTAAAAGATCGGTTCCAGATACCTTGCCGGATTGTTCCTTGGTGGACTGGATATCGATGATGTCATCGACCAGCTGGAAGGCAACTCCGATTTGCTCACCAAAAGCCTGTAGAGGTTGCTGGTAGCTCGGGTCTGCCCCGGAGAGCAAGGCTCCCAGCCTTGCGGATAAGGCGATAAGAGAACCGGTTTTATCTCGCAAGACATCTAGATAATGAGCCAGCGGATCTTGACCCTGTCTTGGTCCAATAGTCTCGTTCAACTGACCGAGTACCAATTGCTCGAAAACTTGAGCCTGCATGGTGAGTGCTTCTTGGCCAAGCGATGCGACGATATTTGAAGCTCTGGCAAACAATAAGTCTCCGGTCAGGATGGCTACGTTATTGCCCCAGACCAAATGAGCCGTGTCGACCCCACGCCTAGTGGAAGCCTGATCCATAACGTCATCGTGATAGAGAGTCGCTAAGTGGGTGACCTCCATGACAACGGCCGCATCTACAACCTCCGGAGCATCCGGGTCTCCAAGCTGAGCCGTTAAAAGCACCAATCCCGGGCGCATTCTTTTGCCGCCAGCCTTGGCTAGATGAGAGGACATTTCAGTCACCAGGGCATCCGCCGAGGTGGTGGCCGCAGTTATGCGAGCCTCGACTTGGACCATGCGTGCTTCGAGATCTTTGATTAGCTTGCGATCGGTAACCAGACGAAGTTGTTTTGGAAGTGAGTTGCCCATCAGCTCTTCAACCCCTGGTGCATGCAAACTATGCCTAGAGTCAGGTTTTTATAAGCCACATCTTTAAATCCGGCAACCTCAATGTCGTTTTTTAGCACCAATTGCTTCGGCCAAGCTGCAATCGACTCGGCTAGATAGCTATAAGCCTCGGGGGTTTTAGAAAAAACGCGAGAAAAGATCGGCAGCACCTTTGCCAAATAAAACCTATAAAAAGGGCCAAGAATCCCTGGCACGTGAGAGAACTCGCAAACCACCAACCTGCCACCCGGTTTTAGCACTCGATAAAACTCACCCAGTGCCACCTTGTGATTCTCGACATTTCGCAGCCCGAAAGAGATAGTCACCGCATCAAATTCTTTATCCGCGAAGGGTAACTTCATTGCGTCCGCAAAGACGAACTCAAGTTCCGGGAACCGCTTTTTACCCTCAGCTTGCATTCCTTTTGAAAAATCCGCCGAGACAACCCTAACGCCCGGCTTTAGAAAGGCCATCGAAGAGGTTCCGGTTCCGGCGGCAATATCCAAAATAGCCTGGCCGCTTTTTGCGCTGACTGCATCCGCCACAGACTTGCGCCAAAGTCGGGCCTGCCCAAAGGAAAGTAGGTCGTTTGTTTTGTCGTAACTTACAGCGACATCGTCAAACATCGCAGCTACTTCTGCGGGTTTTTTATTTAAGTCTGCCTTGCTCACCAGCCAAGTCTAATCGGGCTGCCCGCTTTGTTTTTCCTTGTTTATTAGGGTGTAAATCACTAACCCAATCGAGCCAAGTCCCAACGTCAAGACCAGCGGGGTGATTGCGTTAGCAAACTCGTCGGCAGGGGTGAGATGGGTGATAACGATATCTTCCATCAAGATTGGATCAGACACCGTGGAATTGCCCTGTCGTTCATAAACGGCTGGAGGTATGACCTGCTCATTGTTTTCTATCGCCTCGGCCAAAGGTGCTGTTATCGCAAAACTGAGCAACAGCGTTGCAATAATCCGTGTGATCACTTTGAGCTCCTGATTTAGACTTATAACAGGATAGATTGCAATGCCCAAGGATGAGCCGGGGTTAGCAATGTCACAGCAAATCCAAAGCAAAAGGACAAGTAATGCGATTGAAGGTGAAAACCACCGCGCTCAAGCATGTCCCAGTGCCCGACCTCAAGGGCAAATCCGTTTTTCTAAGAAGCGGTTCTCAGCTAATCGGCGAGGGCGTGGCTCATGTCATATCTGCAACCGGAGAGAACAGAATCCAGGAGCTTTCGAATGCCTGGAAGACAATTTGCGACGCCGCACAAATAGATGATGAGGTGAGACTGGCCGGCAGCGGCCTAGTAGCTTTCACTTCAATTACCTTTTCGCCACTGAGTGAAAAGCCAAGTCTCCTAATTATTCCGAGACGCTTGATCGTCATTCGGGAAGGAATCGCGTTTGAGACTTTAGTTGAGACCGACTCAACCGAGACTAAAACCGAACTAGTGACCCCCGATGGAAAGCTGGAAGAAGGTAGCCAGTCAAGCATTGGGTTTCTAAAGTCGGTCGAACTTGCGGTTGAGCAAATCTCGGCAACTGGGTTGGCCAAGGTGGTTTTGAGTCGTGATTTGGTAATGCCCATTTCCGGGTCTCCGGATTTATCAAAAGCGCTCGCGAGGCTTTCAACCCGATATCCGCACTGCTGGACTTACTCGGTCGGAGATGTGTTTGGAGCCTCACCCGAATTATTGCTAAGAGCCGAATCCGGCGAAGTTT
>JBDNID010000086.1:0-4433 GCA_041688475.1 Aquiluna sp. | reverse complement strand
TCCGTGGCTTTTTTGGCCGCGAAAATCGCGTCACCCGCGGCCCGAAATTTAGTCCAAAGTGAATCCTCAGCCTTGCCGGCTTTAGGTGACGCCTTCCACTGGTCCTGAAGCTTGCGGTACTCAGCTGCGGCTTGGCCGCCCCTGACCACAAGTGCCTCGGCCTGCTCGGTGAGATTCACCTTGATGCCCTTGGCCTCCTTGAACTTCCCATCTAGATTCGCGAAATAGCTTCTCCTGCCAGTCTCAAACTTTGCCCGCGCATGCGAGAATCGCTTCCAAATTGGATCTGTCTTTGATTTGGGAACCTTTGGTCCATTCTTCTGAAGTGTCTGCCACTTATCAAATAGCTCAGTCATTTCTGCAGCCGACTTTTTCCAGTTGATGCTCTCTAGCTTGAGGACCATCGTCTCGGCTCGAGTTGCAATCTCTTCTTTTTCAGCAAGTGCGATAGCGAAAGCTGCGTCACGCTGAGCCGCAATCTTTTCAGCAGCTGCGCCAATTGGCCCCTGAAGTTTACCTAAGCGATCACGAAGATTCGCAATGTTTCCCAGAACCTTAGGCTCCTTGAGTTCCGAAACCAGAGCGTCGTGACCCATCTTCAGGCTCTTGGAGTCACTGATTCCAGCAGCGATTCGCTGTTCTAGAATTCGCACTTGAGCGTCCAGATCGGCGAATTTGCGGACATAGTATGCCAGCGCGTCGTCAGCGCTGACGTTTGGGTATTGGCCGATTTGACGCTCAACACCGTTGTCAATTACAAAAACGTTGTTTTCTTGGTCTACGCGGCCAAACTCATTGCTTGTCAATGGGAGCTCCTAAGGGTGGATGCAATTACTTTACCGAAATCTGAGACATAATTACCGGCTCAAGCGGGCTTGCATCAGATGAACCATCCGAAGTCCCAAGCGCGGCAATGGCTTTAACCGAGTCAAGGCCTCCGGTTAGTTTTCCAAACACCGTGTAACCGCCGGCCGAATCACTTGGAATGCTCGAGTCGGCGTAGACGATGAAGAATTGTGAACCCATTGAGTTGCCATCCTGACCCACGCGGGCCATCGCCAAAGAGCCCTCTAGGTATAAGTCATCCGATGGGGCATTTTCTATCGGACCAAAGTTATATCCTGGCCCGCCTCCGCCGGTGCCATCGGGGTCTCCACATTGCAGAACAAAGATCCCAGCAGTGGTTAGGCGGTGACAAGTTACGTTTTCGAAGTAGCCAGCCGCTGCAAGAGAAACAAAGTTGGCGACCGCCTGCGGAGCATTTTCGCCATCTAGTTCAAGAGAAATGGCCTGGTCGTTCAGGCTAAGTTCTCCCTCCCAAAGCCGACCCTCCGCTAAATCAGCGTTTGGAACTTCACTCGAGTTCTGCGTTGCCTCTGCTGTTGGTTCCTCGGTTACCTCGGATGCTGGGTTTACTGAACCGGGACCAAAATTAAAATAAACGAGCTGGCCCGCGAAAGCTAAGACAAGCGCTGCGGCACCAGCGACCAGGGCCACTCGATTGTCCGACTTGCCCTTGATCCGGCGCTTGCCAACTAATAATTGCTTAGCCTGATATTTTTCTAGCTTTTCGTTGTTTTTCATTACTCCCCGGTTCTCATCCGACATGTAATTCTAGGACTTGCCTAGAATCATGTGGTGGCCCAAACCCCTTTAGCCGACAGAATGCGCCCAAGTGTTATCAACGAGGTGCTCGGTCAGGCACGCCTTTTAAAAAAAGGTTCCCCTTTGGAGCGCCTAGTTGCCGCCGAAAAAGAGGGCACTTGGTCTTCGATATTGCTCTGGGGCCCGCCTGGGACGGGAAAGACGACCATTGCAGGGCTTCTGTCTAGGGTAAAAGATGCCAAGTTCGTCGAACTGTCAGCAATCTCGAGCTCGGTTAGCCAGGTTAGAGAGGTTATCGAGGAGTCCAAGAAGCTGCGGGAAGTTTTTGATCGGTCCACAATATTATTTTTAGACGAGATTCACCGTTTTTCCAAAAGCCAACAGGATTCACTTCTTGGCGCTGTTGAAAGTGGTGTTATTACGCTCATTGCCGCCACCACAGAAAACCCCGCTTTCAGTGTTATTAGGCCCCTGATATCTCGTTCGCTGGTTTTTCACCTAGACCCACTTCCCAAACCAGACTTGATATCGATTTTGGAGCGAGCAAGAATTAGCCCGGCAGGCCTAAAGGGAAGGGCCTTCGAGCAAAAGGCTCTGGAATATATCGCTCACATTTCCCAAGGGGATGCTCGAAGAGCCCTCACCCTGATGGAAGCGGCAGCGCAAAGTTGCTCGGGTGAGGTCAGCTATCAAGCGGCAGCGGATGCCAGCGAGTCAACAATCGCTTATGACCCTGATGGAGATGAGCACTACGACACGATCAGCGCCTTCATCAAGTCAGTTCGGGGTTCGGATCCGGATGCTGCAATTCACTATTTGGCTCGAATGATCCTCGGAGGAGAGGATCCCAGGTTCATAGCGAGAAGGTTGATGATCCTCGCAGCTGAGGATATCGGCTTGGCGGATCCTCAGGCCCTAGTGCTGACCAGCGCAGTCGCTGATGTAGTTGAAAGAATAGGGATGCCCGAAGGTCGCATCCCTTTGGCCGAGGCTACTATTTATCTGGCAACAGCTCCAAAATCTAACCGCGCTTATATTGCAATCAACCAGGCTCTTGCAGATGCGGAAGCTGGCGAAGTTCCGCCTATTCCGGCGGCCCTAAGATCAACCGGTGCACTCGGTTATAAATACCCCCATGATGACCCGCGAGGGATATTGGCCCAAGAGTATTCGGCACTGAAAAAGCGCTACTATTCACCAAGCGCCCACGGTTTTGAGTCCGTCATAGCGACTCGACTAAAAGCCATTGCAGAAATCCTCGGTAGATGAGTGACAGTCCTTGGTTCAACTGGTAAGCTTTCGGGGTTGCTCTGCTCCAGCGGCTGGGACGTAGTGCAAGATTCCCAAACATAGAAAATTTGAAAGGTACCTTTTTGTCAAAGACAACTAGATCCCGCAGCAAGACCCGTCTATCTCGTGCCCTGGGCATCGCGCTGACGCCCAAAGCTGCAAAGTACATGGAAAAAAGACCTTACGGTCCTGGTCAGCACGGTCGCACCAAGCGCAAGTCAGACTCCGACTACTCGGTGCGTTTGCGCGAAAAGCAGCGTCTCCGCGCTCAGTACGGCATTCGCGAGGCTCAGCTTCGCAAGACTTTCCAAGAAGCAAAGCGAACTGAAGGGCTAACTGGTGAAAATCTGGTTGAGCTTCTAGAAATGCGTCTGGACTCCTTAGTTCTTCGTGCGGGTTTCGCCCGCACAATGGCGCAGTCGCGACAAATGGTAGTCCACCGCCACATACTCGTGAACGGGGAGCGCGTTGATCGCCCGTCCTTCCGAGTCAAGCCGGGACAGCTCATTCACGTTCACGAAAAGAGCGAGAAGACCGAACCTTTCCAGGTAGCTGCTGCCGGCGGAAACTCCGACGTTCTAGCGAAGATCCCTGAGTACATCCAGGTTGATATTGATAAGTTGCAGGCGACCCTTGTGCGCCGTCCAAAGCGCGCAGAGGTTCCAGTCACTTGTGAAGTTCAGCTCGTAGTTGAGTACTACGCAGCGAGGTAATAACTTATGAGCGGTGGCGAAATCGCAGGCATTATATTTGCTAGTGGTTTCGTCCTGCTCGTTTTGTTCATAGGGATTCCACTCACCAAGCTAGGTAAGTTTCTAGACGAGAGCTCAAACACCGTCCGGTCTGTGAATCAACAGATCGAGCCCATGCTTGCGGAGGCGAGAGTCACTCTGATCGAGGCTAATAAACAGCTCAAAAGATTTGATCAAATCACCAAGGATGTCGAACAGGTGACAGAGAACATTAGGTCGCTAGTAGCAGTGTTCACTGCCGCAGTGGGCTCACCGCTCACCAAAATCTTCGGCGTGGCGCAGGGTATTTTCAAAGCATTCGGAAAGCGGAGGTAGTCGTGTCCAAACTCAGTTGGTTAGCAGTCGGCATTGGGCTAGGCGCGCTAGCCGTGGTGCAACTTAGAGATAACCCGAAAGCTCAGGAAGCTCTAGATGGAGCAGTTACTGTGGCAAAGGATTTTGGCAACTCGATTGCAGCGGGTTATGCAGAACGTGAGGCTGAGCTAAATAAGCCAGTCCCAAAAAGCGCAGCCAATAAGAAGAGCTAAATGAAGACTGCCGAAATCAAACGGCGTTGGCTCAACTTTTTTGAAGAAAAGGGTCACACCGTTGTTCCAAGTGCCTCGCTAATCTCTCAAGACCCCAACCTAATGTTTGTGGTAGCCGGCATGGTTCCATTCATTCCCTATATGTCAGGGGTCATTCCCGCCCCGTATTCAAGGGCAACCAGTGTTCAGAAATGCGTGCGCACATTAGACATCGACGAGGTCGGCAAGACCACCAGGCACGGCACTTTTTTCCAAATGA
>JBDNID010000085.1:0-2935 GCA_041688475.1 Aquiluna sp. | reverse complement strand
TTCACCGAGCCGGGAGCCAGAGTCGATGAGACAGCTTTTAGATTGATTCGTGAACGACTCAAATTCGGTCCCGTTTTAATACTCATGCCTCGAAAAGGGAGTTCGGCAGCGGTCTTTTGCTCTGGTTGCGCTGAGAAGCTAAAGTGCGCTCGCTGCGGAGGATGGATTTGGGAACCCACTGCCAATCGTTTCGAATGTCGAATTTGCAAAGTTGCCACTCAGAGCTGCTCGGCTTGTAAGGGCATAAATTTTCGGAAAGGAAGAACCGGCAGCAGTCGAACCGTCAGCGAGCTTGGACGAGCTTTTCCCCAGGTTCTTATTTCAGAGGCAACGGCCGATAAGCAGCCGAGCGACCTAAAACAAGCCAATCAAATAGTTGTAGCAACCCCCGGCGCAGCCCCAAGAATATCTAAAGGATATGCAGGAGTGGTGGTGCTGGATTCGGATGTGTGGCTTTCGATGCAATCGATGCGGTCGGAGCTAAATGCAATTAGGGATTGGCAGGAGGCGATTGAACTGATGGCACCCGATGGTCGTGCCGTCATTTCAGGTATAGGAAGTGCACTCGGAATGCCACTTTCTTTGCAACAGCACAGAGAGCTAGCCATCCAGGCCCTTAGAGAGCTAACACTTCTGAAGCTTCCTCCAATGGTGCGAGTCTGCTTGCTTACTGGAAGCGCGCCCACAATCGAGGAGGCTCTTGATATTTGCTCTCGTCTCGGAGCCGCAGTGCTCAGGAGCGACATGGCAATAGCAGAGGCGCTGATCAGCTTCAGTTATAACCTAGGGCCCGCAATTTCAAAAGAACTGAGAGCCCTCGCCCTCAAAACAAATGCTCGCCTTGTTGGGCTTAATAAAAGGCGCGGTCTGCGCATTGCCATGGATGATCAGGGCTCACTGTAAATTGAGGTGGTTATGAGAATTGTCTTTGCTGGAACTCCGGATAACGCCGCTCAGGCGCTGAGGTTGATTTCTAAGCAGCACCAAGTGGCTTTGGTACTGACTCGTGAGGACGCACCGGTTGGAAGAAAAAAAGTCATTACCCAGTCGGCAGTTGCACAAGCAGCCAATGAGCTAGGACTTCGGATTCATAAAGCAAATCAAATTAATTTTAAAGAGTTAGCGGCGCTGCAGGCCGCAGAGGCCGAACTGGGTGTGGTCGTGGCTTACGGCTGCATCTTGCCACAAGAGGCCCTTGATAAATTCCCATGGTGGAACATGCACTTCTCACTGCTACCCAAATGGCGGGGAGCCACTCCTTTGCAGCACACAATCGCCTCGGGTGGAGAGGGTGCTGGCATCACAATTTTCGAACTCGATAAAGGGATGGATACTGGATCAATAATCGCCCAAAGGGCGCTCGAAATAAAGCCTGGAGAGTCGACCCTGAACGCCTTGCCGCGTTTCACAAGCTCTGGAACCGAACTGTTACTGGAAGCATTGCGAAATAGGCCCGAGCCGATTGCCCAATCTGGGGAGCCGAGCTTCGCACCTAAAATTTCGCGGACAGACGCCAGGCTGGATTTCAATTCGCCAGCCCATGCGCTAGCAAACCTAATCGCCGCACTCAACCCTGAACCGATGGCCTGGGCCGCGCTTGCCGAAGCGCCGATTCGAATAATTGAGGCGGCTGCGAGCTTGGGGGAGGAAGACCTTGATAAAGATCTTTCGCCCGGCCAGATAGCCCTTTTGGGCAAGAGAGTAATTGTTGGTTGCGGTCATGGAGTGCTCGAACTAATAAGCGTTCAGCCCGCGGGTAAGAATCAAATGAGAGCGGCGGATTGGCAGCGGGGGCTTATTGAGGGAGCAGCATTTGACTAATCCGAGACAGTTGGCGCTTGATTTAATGAATCGAGTAGAAGAAACCGATAGTTATATAAATCTCTTGCTTCCTAAGCTTTTGGCCCGCGAGGACTACATCACCGATGCAGATCGCGGCTTAGTGCAGGAGCTGAGTTATGGAACCCTCAGGTGGAAGGGCCAATATGAGGCCTTTATAGATGTGCTAACCCCGGGCAAGACACTTTCAAATCAACTCAGGCTCTGCCTTGGCCTTGGCATGCACCAGCTATTTCGGATGCGCATACCCGCCCATGCAGCCATTCACGAAAGTGTGGAGCTTGTCAAAAAGTTCGAACCCAAGGCGGCTGGACTCGCGAATGCTGTTTTGCGAAATGCTGAACGGGCCGGCTTTGACTCACTGCTCAAGCAGTCCCTTGTGAATAAGACCGGCCTAGACGAACTTGCGATTCGCTATTCTCACCCCAGCTGGGTTGTGGGCGCCCTAAAATCGGCCCTGGAACTGGACGAAAAGGGTACTGAACTTGAGAGGCTTCTGGAATCAAATAATGAAACCCCGCTGGTGCATCTTGCCGCTCTTCCAGGAACCGATGCCGAGGAATTTTTAGAGAACCTGGAGCTGGAAAAAGGAGCGGCATCTCCTATTGGATTTATCGTGCGAGGAAATCCGGAACCGCATTTAAAGCACCCGGGAGTCAAGGTTCAGGATCAGGGATCCCAGTTAGTCGCGCTAGCTCTATTGGCGGTTGGTAAAAAAGACGGCAAGTGGCTCGATATGTGCTCTGGGCCAGGAGGCAAAGCGGCCCTCATTGACGCAGACATTTCACATTTCGGGGGCAGCTTGGACTGTTTTGAACCAATTCCAAGGCGTGCCGAAATGGTTCGCCAGGCCCTGGGACCTAACACCAAGGCCAAAGTTTTCGTTGATTATGGGCAAAATGCGAAATTGAATCATTATGATGCGGTGCTTTTAGACGCACCATGTTCGGGCCTTGGCTCTGTGAGAAGAAAACCTGAATCGCGCTGGCGCAAAAAGCCCGAACAGTTACCAGAACTGATTAAATTGCAGCAAGAATTATTAGAGGCCGCAATCCAGTCACTGAGACCCGGAGGCGTAGTGCTTTACTCAACTTGC
>JBDNID010000084.1:0-1130 GCA_041688475.1 Aquiluna sp. | reverse complement strand
AGAGGGGGAATCGGCTAGAGCTGCCAATGCTGCAATAACTGGAGCCAGCTCACCTCCAGTGGAAAGATCAATTTCGATGCCAGATATCGATGCGTTTCCAGATACTAGGAGGTCGCCGTCTCTGAAACTCACCTCAGCGCCCATTTGAGGCAGGATTTTTCTAAATTCGTCGCCCACTTGAGTTGTGATCGCTGGCCAGTTTTTTATTCTTAGCCTCCCACCAGCAACCAATGCGGCAGCCAAAAATGGACCAGCGTTGGATAAATCTGGTTCGATGACAACAGTGCCACCAGAAACCAAACCGGGCTCAACCCGCCAGGTGCTCTCATCAAGGCGTCTTGCATTTACCCCTCGACTTCTCAGTACATCGAGGGTCATCTCAACGTGGGGTGCGGATGGAAGTCCTTGACCAACATGTCTCAGAGTTAGACCCTCTTCGAACCGAGCTGCAACCAGCAATAAGCCAGAGACGAACTGGCTAGATGCCGATGCGTCAATCTCGAGCTCGCCACCTCTTAAAAAGCCAGTTCCAAACACACTAAGTGGGAGCGCATTATTCTCGGATTCAACATCCACCCCGAGAGCCCTAAGAGAATCGATGGTTGTTTTCATTGGGCGTTTTCTTGCCCCAGGGTCGCCGTCAAACAGGGTTAGCCCCCTCGTTATGGCAGCCAAGGGCGGCAAGAATCTCATTACAGTGCCGGCTAAGCCGCAATCGACTGTAACTGGCCCAAGGAGTTCTTTAGGTGTCACCAAAAGATCTTCGCCTTGCCATTCGAACCCCGTGCCCAAGCTTTCTAGGGCCTGAATCATTAATAGGGTGTCTCTTGATTTTAGGGGGGAGATTAAAGTGGTGGGAGCTATCGCGATTGCTGAGAGCACCAGCTCTCTATTGGTGAGCGATTTGGAGCCGGGAAGCGAAATAGTTGAGTCTAGGCGCTTGCCCAAGGGCGCTTTCCAATAGGAGTGCTCAGCTGTCATCAGCTCAAAGATACCCTAGCCAGAGGCCTGGAGCTAAAAGATACTAAATCTCAAAATGCTGGAATTTTATGATGACCGACATGCAATTAAGACCGGAATTCGGGCTTAAGTTTCTTCCCATTTCCTCATTTGCGGCCGTCATGGGTATT
>JBDNID010000083.1:0-4351 GCA_041688475.1 Aquiluna sp. | reverse complement strand
GAAGAGTTTCATATCGATGGCCTGAGAGTCGACGCCGTGGCCTCCATGCTGTATTTGGACTACAGCCGCAAGGAAGGAGAGTGGGTTCCCAATGAATTCGGGGGCAAAGAGAACCTAGAGGCCATTAGTTTTTTGCAAGAAACAAACGCCACCGCCTATCGGCGAAACCAAGGCATCATGATGATTGCGGAAGAATCAACCGCCTTTCCAGGGGTGTCGGAACCCGCTGATCAGGGCGGGCTCGGGTTTGGCTTTAAGTGGAACATGGGCTGGATGCACGATTCTTTGCAGTACATTCAACGCGATCCGATGTATCGAAAATATCATCACGGAGAAATCACCCTTTCCATGCTCTACGCCTACGACGAGAAATTTGTATTACCAATCAGCCACGATGAAGTAGTTCACGGCAAGGGCTCTTTATTAAGCAAAATGCCGGGCGATCGCTGGCAAAAACTTGCAAATATGCGCAGCTACCTGGCACTTATGTGGTCGCACCCGGGCAAGAAGCTTCTTTTTATGGGTCAAGAATTTGCGCAACCTTCCGAGTGGTCTGAGTCCAGAGAGCTTGATTGGTGGCTGTTGGATCATGCCCCCCATCAAGGGATGCAGAAACTGGTGTCCGACCTAAATCAGCAGTACCGAGAAACCCCTGCTTTATGGGAGTTGGACCATCAGCCAGAAGGATTTCAATGGATTGACGGTGGCAATGCTGATCAAAACCTTTTGAGCTTTCTTCGCTTCGATAAGGCGGGCCGGCCGTTGGCGGTTGTGGTGAATTTCTCCCCTAACCCACAGCATCATTTCCGAATCGGGCTGCCCCAGTCGGGCACTTGGCTAGAACTCATAAACACGGACTCGGAAACCTACGGCGGCAGCGGAGTGGGTAATTTTGGAAAAGTTGTCACCGAAGCAACTTCTCATAATGGTCAGCTTCAGTCAGCCCTGATAAGCGTCCCGCCGTTGGGGGCAATCTGGTTCCTGCTGACCTAAAACATCAGCGTGCTCAAGCGTTTGCGAGCCACTAGCACCTCGGGGTGAGCATCCCCAACTACAACAAAAAGCGATATCAGGCGATCCCTGATTGCTTCGCGATTCTCGAAATCAGTGGCGAACCTATCCAGCAATAGGCCGAAAGATCCGGACGCATCTCCAGCTAGAAAAGCCCGGTCAGCCGAAAATAGAAGCTGACTCAAAGAATCCTGCTCGGGCTCGAGTTGCATCCTGATCATAAGTTCAACCTGGGCCAGCCCTGCGACTGCGTCGTTGTCTTTGGGGTATTCGACAGTTAGCTTTTCATAAATCAGCTTGGCACCTTCAAGATCGCCACGCTCGATCGCCTCATAGGCGCTTTGGTGCTCAGGAGACAGTTCCGCTTCGGCCTTTGGTGGTGCCCCTATTGAGAACCTCGCTGTCAGGTTGTTTTGCTTGGCGAGCTCTAAAACCTGCTGCAACACTTTTAGGATTTGCTCCTGGCTAGCTTCCCCCTTGAATAAGGGTGCGGGCTGGCCGGCTAAAATCGCCAACATCGCAGGAGCTTGATTAATGCCCACCGCCTCGGCCAATTCCGGATTTGCAACTAAGTCAACTTCTAAACCCGCAAAGCGCCCTTCGGACTTGGAAAGAATCTCCACCAGTAGCGCTCTTAATCTTAAAGACTCCTCGCTGGCATCGGCAATCAGCATTAGCACCGGAGCACTCTCCGACATTTTGAGGTAAGCACGCAGGGTGGCCTCGTCAGCCCTTACCAACCACCCGGCTACCGTTAATCCGCCGGCCGGTTTAGCCGAAAGGCCTGAAAGATCGAATGCTGCGCCAAAGTTTGTCATCGGGCTCCAAGGTTTATAGCGGTTAGAAGTTGTTGACTAGCACCTAGAAGCCTGGCCCTGGCATCGGAACCAGCAACCGGTACATGAAATAGCAGCATTGCACCATAGCGAGTTTCTATCCCGGTGGCAGAGCCCCCGGTCCCCAGCAAAATGGCCTCATCCCCAGAGATGGCCACCGCATCCCCCGGCAGCTTTGGAATTATCGTGTAGGTATCAGTCATATAAATACCCACCAGAGCTCCGCCATCCACTGTGGCCAAAAGCACAGGCTCATCTTTTGTAAGAGCGTGCGCAAAATCAACATTCGCGTTACTTAGGGTTTCGGCCAGGCCTCGCTGCACTGCAGAGACATCAACTATGTATTGATTCTCGCCGTCCAACACGCTTGCCCAAGAAGAGTCAAGACCTTCATTCAACAGCCCACCAACCGCCTCAGGCAAGATCTCTGGAGCAACTTGCAAGAATCTGCTATCCGGCTTCACAGCGTTAGCCCCGACGGATTCAGCTGCAACCTCCGGAAATACCGTGTCGGGCAGAAGGTCCATGTACTGGTAAAGCTTGAAATTATCTCTGACGCTCTCTTGCCTAAGTACCAATAGCTGCAGTCGATCATCAGCTCCAGTTACCACCATTACCGAGCGCGGCCAGGTGTCGGTGGCCGAAGGCAAGAACAGCTGGATGGGGGCAGCCAGAATCGGTTCAGGAGCTGATCCATCATCTTTTTTACGAGCCAAATTATAGGCCGAGCGCCTCACAATCAGGGCCGGACCGTCCACCCGCACCTCAAGGCTTTCTCGGTCCAAATTCTCATCCGCAACCGATACCGCTAAGACAACTTCAGCAAGGATCCTCTCCAGCTGCGATTTAGTCATCACCGGGGTGAGGATATCCGGAGCAGCAGAAGGATTCGGGCTCAAAACAGGTGAGCTGTAACTCGGAGCGCAGCCAGATGGAAGAAACGGTGTCAACATAAGAGACACGAAACCGAGACCGCGAGCCGCTCTTCTCTCACTCACTGGGCCGGGACCAGCCTGAGAAAGCACCTTTATTCTGCCTTTGCGGCTTGGCGGCTTGGGGCCTTTGCGCCTGGTTGGGCGGGAATGTTTGTTGTAGTACCGATAAGCCCAAATCGCCAATCCGGCTCCGATTAGCATCAATCCCAGCCCAATCGGAGTGATGGGAGCCAATGGATTGGACTCGTAGGGCAAGTCCCAAATAACGCGAACCTCACGCGGCGCCAATTCAAAACCATTGGTTGCAATTAGCACAGCGGTTTCATTGCCCTGGGGGATTCTCAGGCTCGCCGTGTCCTGCTCAAGTGCGAAATCCCGCCAGATATCCGATCCAACCGGATCTGCCAATTCGCCATCACCAGGCGATTGCAGTTCAGCCAGCCGAACTACCTCAGTATCCGGGTCAATCCTCAGAGCCAATTTGGTGAACTGGGTACTTCCAAGCCAAGCTTCGATATCCGATTCGCGGGCGGCTCCTAAAAAAACTTGTCCGATCTGCTTTGCGGTTACTCGCACCTCGCCGGGGTAGGAAGTTAGCACACTATTTGGAATCAGAACAAAGTTGGTTTGTTGCTCAATGCTTTGCTTGGCCACAATCATATCTAGAGGTCGGTTCTCTAATTGACTGACCAATCCGACTGCAGTAAGCACCAAGCCCAAGCAAAAGGTGGTGAATGCTAGCCATAAACGCATATTGGTTCCTCATAGGTAGACTTTGGTTGCCTCAAGAAGTTTACCCGCAGGCTGCAAAGGACCCGCCTTGGCCCAAGAATTCAATCGCTTCGAACTAGTTCGCAAAGGTTACGACCCTGCGACAGTCGAGCGCGAAATAAACGCAATCAATTCCGAACTGTTACGCCTCCAAGAGCTAGCCGCGGAATCCCAAGCCGAACTAAAAAGTACTCTGTTCAGTCTTGAAGAGGCCCAGCTAACCGTCAGCCAAACCGAAAAGCCAAACTTCGCTGCCCTGGGCTCTAAAGCCGCCCAGATTCTTTCCAATGCGCAGCTAATCGCAACCGAGCTAGAACACGACTCCCAAATAGTCGCCAAGCAAATAACTCTAAGGGCCGAATTAGCGATCACTGAAATGGGAGATCAAGCCGAGGCAAACTACGAAGCTACAATCATCGAAGCCAATCGTAGAGCCGCAAGAATTCTTAATATTGCCGAATCGGAGGCAAATCAGCTTCTTGAAAAGGCCACTAAAGACGCTCTCAGCGTCACCCGTGCAAATGAGATTCAGAATGCACAGTCCAGAGGACTTGCCGCCACCGAGGTTGCGGCCCTTAGGGCCACAACCAAGCGCGAGGTAGATCTGCTAAGTGCAAAACTCGAAGCCGACTACGCGGCAAAGGTAAACCTCATTACTAACGACCTTGACATCCAGGGAAAACTAAATCAAAAACAGCGAGCTAAGCTCGACGCCGCGCTAGCAGCTCGTCGACTGGATGCTGAGCAGGAATATCAAACGAAGCACCAGGAGGCGGTGGCAACCACCCAGGGCTACCT
>JBDNID010000082.1:0-1891 GCA_041688475.1 Aquiluna sp. | reverse complement strand
CTCGGTCATCTTCGAGCGAGCGAGACTCTGGTACTCCACCGCCGTTATTTCCTGACTCAGGCTGATTTCGCCAATTAGATGGTGTTTTATTCCTCTCTGAAGCTCTGGGGTTAGCTTTGCAGTTCCGATGTCAAGCCCCCTGTAGAGCTGCATAGCGTCGGCGTTGACCACCTCCGCGGGCTGACCTGATTCAATTAGACGATTAGCAATATCAATGGCTAACTCAGACTTGCCACTCGCGGTTGGCCCTAAAACCGCGATTACATCAAAACTCACTTGCCGCCTTAACGGACAGACCCAGCAATACCTTGCCAGAGCCCACGGCAGGTGCGCCGCAGCTTTCTAGCTCTTTTCTGTCATGCGCGTCCCCACCAAGAGTTCGTCGAACCTGATAGCTCCCCCCATCGGCGATCAGATGGTAAGGCGCAGCCTGCGAGACAGTGACCGTTACAACATCCCCCGGCCTTGGCTTAGATTCTGACTCGGGGACCTCGAAATGCACCAAACGGTTATCCCTAGCTCGCCCAGACAGCCGGTTGGTGTTGGCGTCCTTGCGACCCTCGCCATTCGCCACCAAAACCTCGACTTGTCTGCCGATTTGAAGTTTGTTTTGTTCCCAAGCCACTTGATTCACCACTTGCAATAAGCGCTCATAACGCTCCTGAACTACATCCTTGGGAATCTGATCGGCCATTTCACCAGCGGGGGTTCCAGGTCGAATTGAATATTGATAGGTGAAGCAGATCGAAAACTTAGCCGCCTTGACGACCTCGATGGTCTGCTGGAAATCCTCTTCCGTCTCACCCGGAAAGCCCACGATGATGTCTGTTGAGATTGCAGCATCCGGTATCGCTATCCTCACGCGATCCAAAATCCCCAAGTACTTATCTGAGCGATAACTTCGTCGCATCGCCTTGAGAATTCTGTCGGACCCGGATTGCAACGGCATGTGAAGCTGAGGCATCACATTTGGAGTCTCCGCCATGGCAACAATCACATCGTCCGTGAAAGCGGCGGGGTGGGGCGAAGTGAAGCGCACTCGCTCTAGCCCTTCAATTTCCCCACAGGATCTTAGGAGCTTGGCGAAGGCCCCTTTATCCCCGAATTCAACCCCGTACGTATTTACATTTTGGCCCAAAAGGGTAACCTCAATAGCACCGTCCTCAACCAAGGCCCTAACCTCCGCAAGCACATCGGCTGGACTACGGTCCTTTTCCTTACCGCGCAGCGAAGGAACAATACAAAAAGTGCAAGAATTATTGCATCCGACAGAAATCGAAACCCAACCCGCATATGCGGAGTCCCTCTTAGTCGGAAGAGTTGACGGAAATACTTCGAGAGATTCCAGAATCTCGATTTGAGCTTCCTGATTATGCCGAGCTCGCTCCAATAAAACCGGCAGCGAACCCATGTTATGTGTCCCAAAGACGACATCGACCCAAGGAGCACGCTGAATTATTACGTCCTGATCTTTTTGGGCTAGACAACCGCCAACTGCAATCTGCATGTTGGGATTTGCTTCTTTTTTGGGAAGCAGCATGCCAAGGTTTCCATAAAGCTTATTGTCGGCGTTTTCTCGAACTGCACAGGTGTTAAAAACGACTAGATCAGGATCACCAGAGTCGAGTTTTTTATATCCAGCGGACTCCAACAGTCCAGAGATGCGCTCAGAGTCGTGCACATTCATCTGACACCCGTAGGTGCGAACTTCATAAGTAAGGGACATTGATGAAGATGCTACCCTGAAGCTTGGGCTTCACGAATTGCCCGCGTTGTAATGGCCGAGCTAAAACCTCTTCTCATGAGGTACCCGGACAGTCTTCGGTAGCAAACATCGGGCTCAAGCTTTGAAAGACGCTGATATCTTGAAGTCGCCAACTTATTAGCTATT
>JBDNID010000081.1:0-1334 GCA_041688475.1 Aquiluna sp. | reverse complement strand
GATTCTCCGAAGATAGCCTGCCGGTTGAGGTTCCCACTTGCGAATAACTGGTGTGGATTCTGCCATCTGACTCGATGGCCTTCATCAGGGTTTCGGTGATTTGCTTTAGTTTGCTGGCATCTCGATGCGCTAGCAGGCGCTCCAAAAATGGGTGTTCGGTTTGTTCAAATAAGGTCGCTAGCGCCTCGGCATTGGTAGAGAATCCGGTCTTCACACTTCGAGTGCCCTGCATGCCGAGCTCTTCGAATAGCACGGCCTGGAGCTGCTTGGGAGAAGCAAGATTCACTTCGTGGCCGATGATTGAATATGCCTGGGCGGCAATCGCATCGACTTCCTTGATGAGGTCTTCAAACTGACTCTGCAGGATATCTTTGTCAATCGCAATACCGCGCTGCTCCATTGCCGCCAGCACCCTGGAGGCGGGTATTTCGATATCCCTATAAACCCCTAACGCATCTTGAGCCTTGAGCTCCGGGAGCATCACGGCAATAAGGCATGCATAAATCCAGGCATCTAGGGAGGGATCCGATTCGGCTAGAAGCTGATTCGCATCCTCGCGAATAATGTCGATGCCGGCGTGGGTTCGAAGCATGGCATCGGGATTTACATCTTTGCTAACTGGATCATTGAGGTAGCAAGCCAATAGTGCATCTTCTGAAACTTGTCCCAGTTTCACCCCGATGGCATTGAGCCTGCGAGAAAGACCCTTCGAATCCCAAGCGCCGAAACCACCACTTTCTATCAGCAAGATCAGTCCGGCGAGATTCTTGCCGTCCCAGGTCAGCCGAGCATCTTTAGTGGCTGCTCCGCAGCCGACTATTTTAAATTCCGCAATCTCTATCGAAATCGCCGCTTTACCAGATTCAATGAGGCCCTCAAGCCCCTCAACACTGGCCACTTGGGTTATAGGTGGTTCGGTGGGGAGGTCAATAACTAACCTGCTGATTGCTGCAGCGGTTGGTTGCGGTGGGTCAGAAACTGGAGCACTATCAGTCTCAATTTCGGCTCTTATCGCATTGTGCTGGGAACCGTTCGAGCCTCGCAGCTTTAGAACCCGAGTCAAAAGGGTTCGGAATGACAATTTGGCAAACACCTCTTGCAGTTCTGACTCATTAACTGGACCAAGCTTAAGATCTTCGATCGAGAAATCGAATTCGAGGTCAGTCAAAAGATGGTTAAGCCTGCGGTTTCGAACGGCAAGTTCTCGGTGTTCTCTAAGACTTTCGCCAACCTTTCCGGGGATTTCATCAGCGCGCTCAAGAATCTTGGTCAGTGAGCCAAACTGCTGAATCCACTTTGCAGCCGTTTTTGGCCCAACCCCTGGAATCCCCTTT
>JBDNID010000080.1:0-2063 GCA_041688475.1 Aquiluna sp. | reverse complement strand
TCACGCTCGAATGCTTCTTTTTTTGTGCCCGATTTCGCAGCTCCGATTAGATCAAGCACGCGATAGGGCGCCAGTGGGACCTTGCCGAGCTTTTCTTCGACCATAGATCTTGCAATTGAGACCGCTGGTCCCCAAATAGTGGCTTTTTCAATAGCGCCAGGCTGGTTCTTTCGCCTAATCTTTTTGCCACCCAAAACCTCATCGGCCCAAGCCAGGGACTGCTCTAAGAACCGAGGGGAGTCGAATATGGCGTCGGCAATCCCAAGCTCAAAGGCTTCCTGGGGCTTCAGCATGCGATTTTGCTTGAGTGGGTTTTCTAGCATTACCTTGAGGGCGTTTTTAATACCAATCAGATTTGGCAATAGGTATGCCCCGCCCCAACCCGGAATCAATCCAAGGAACACCTCGGGCAGTGCTATCGCCGGGGCCGCTTGATTCACGGTTCGATAATCGGCATTTAGCGCGACCTCCAGGCCACCACCCAGCGCCAGGCCGTTGATAAAGACAAAGCTTGGAACTCCCAAATCTGAGAGCTTATCTAGCGCCCAGTGCCCCATTTCGCCAATCAGGCGGCCCGAGTGGCGATCTTGTAGTCCTTGGACCTTGGTTAGGTCCACACCAGCTGCCAAGTAATAAGGCTTGCCGGTGACGGCAACGCCTTGAATTTCCTTATTTGCAGCCCTGAGCTTGAGCTCATCAAGCTTGGTGGCGAATTCGAGGAGGGTGTGTGGGCCAAGGGTGTTTGGCCTGGTGTGGTCTTTGCCGTTATCCAAAGTGATCAGTGCAATTGTCTTGCCTGAGCCGAGCTTTATGTCGGAAACATAAGAGTGGGTAATAATTTCGTCGGTATCAGCCAAAAGGGGCGCGAAACGCTCCATTATTTGCCTCCATGGCTTAGGTTTTCCCAAATTACAGTGCCGCCCATGCCGAGCCCGATGCACATAGCCGTGACGCCATACTTCACCTCCGGATGTTCTTCGAATTGCCTAGAGAGCTGATTCATAAGCCGAACCCCGCTTGATGCGAGCGGGTGACCAAAAGCGATTGCTCCACCATATTGATTGACCCTGGAGTCATCGTCGGCTATCCCAAAGTGATCCAGGAAAGACAAAACTTGAACGGCAAAAGCCTCGTTGAGCTCAAAGAGGCCAATGTCACTGATAAAGAGGCCGGCTTTTTCCAGTGCTTTTTCGGTGGATGGGATGGGCCCAATGCCCATGATCTCTGGTTCAACACCAGCAAAGGCAAAGCTGACCATCTTCATTCTGGGCTTTAGGTTGTGCCTTTTAACGGCCTCACCAGATGCCAAAAGCGCAACGGTTGCACCGTCGGTTAGAGGCGATGCGTTCCCCGCGGTTACTTTGCCGTGGGCCCTAAATGGTGTCTTTAGGTCTTTCATACCTTCAAGAGTTGACCCTGGTCGCATTAGTTCATCCTGGGTGACCAGGTTCCAGCCAGCTGGGCTGCCAGCCGAAACTGGAATTAAGTCTTTCTGGATCTTGCCATCCTGATAAGCCTTGGCCGCTTTTTGCTGGCTGCCAACCGCAAAGGCGTCGGCACGCTCTTTGGTTAGGTGAGGGAAGCGATCGTGAATTTTTTCTGCTGTGCAGCCCATATTTAGAGCATCCGATGAAACCAGTTTCTCGGAGAGGAATCTGGGGTTTGGGTCTGAGTCAGAACCCATCGGGTGCCTGCCCATGTGTTCGACACCACCTGCTAAAACTAGGTCGTAGGCGCCAAATCCGATGCCCGATCCGGTGGTTGTCACAGCAGTCATTGCCCCGGCACACATCCGGTCGATAGCAAAACCTGGAACGGTGTTAGGCAGTCCCGCCAAAATGCTGGCTGTTCTGCCAATCGTCAAACCCTGATCGCCCTGTTGGGTGGTGGCAGCGATTGCGACGTCATCAATCGCATCAAGCGGAAGATCTGGGTGGCGCTCTAAAAGACCAATCATCGCCTTAACCACTAGATCATCGGCTCTAGTGTTCCAATAGGCGCCTTTTTCCCCCGCTTTGCCAAATGGAGTTCTGACACCATCTACAAAATAAACTTCCTGGGCC
>JBDNID010000079.1:0-2289 GCA_041688475.1 Aquiluna sp. | reverse complement strand
TAGAGCTTTTGCCGATTCAGGCTCACATCTCAGAACCGCGGCTGGTGAATCTCGGCCTGGTCAACTATTGGGGGTACAACACCATCAACTTTTTCACCCCTCATATGCGTTATGCCTCTAGGGCCGCCCGCGATGGGGGCCCGGAGGCGATTGCGCTCGAGCTCAAGACCGCGATTAGAGAGTTGCACCGCGCGGGTATAGAAGTATTGCTGGATTCGGTTTATAACCACAGCGCCGAAGGCGGCCACAAGGGTTTGACATACTCCTATCGAGGCTTAGATAACTCGAGTTACTACCGTCAAGACGATCACGGCAATTACCACGACAGCACCGGTTGTGGAAATAGCTTTGATTTTTCAAATCCGATGGTCCAGCGGTTGACTCTTGATTCACTCAGACACTGGGCCAAAGAATTCCAGATTGATGGATTCAGATTCGATCTGGCCACGACCCTCGCGCGCGACGAGCACAATAACTTCAACAAAACGCATCCGCTATTAACCCAAATGCAAGAGGATTCCGTTATTGGAAGCGCCAAGCTAATAGTGGAACCCTGGGATCTCGGGCCAGGCGGCTGGCAAACCGGCAACTTTCCCCCCGGTTTCCCAGAGTGGAACGATAAGTACCGCGATTCGGTAAGAAAGTTTTGGCTCAGCGATGTCTCCATGGCTAGGAAACTAGGCCAGCACAATAATGGGGTGCAGGAACTTGCCGGGATGATTTCTGGTTCTCAGGAGATTATGACCGAGGGATCGCCACTTAAGAGTATTAACTTCATAACCGCCCACGACGGCTTTACCCTAAATGATCTTGTGAGTTACGACTCTAAACAAAATGCAAATAATGGCGAACACAACCGTGATGGTGCGAATAATAATTTGAGCTTCAACCACGGCATAGAGGGTGACACCGGCGATAAATCAGTCATTGTCCAAAGACGCAAAGCGGCCAGAAACCTAATGGGGACCCTTCTTCTGTCTGCAGGCGTGCCCATGATTGCAGCCGGAGACGAGCGGCTAAAAACTCAAGTTGGCAATAACAACGCCTATTGCCAAGACAATTCCACCAGTTGGCTTGACTTTTCTCCCAATGCGGAACAGCTTAATTTCGAAAAAAACGTGGCTCACCTTATTGCTCTTAGAAAAAAACACCCCGCTCTAAGGCCTCGAGCGTTCACAAAGCTTGCCCCACCCACCCCGGAGCACGATCAGATGCTTTGGTTCAGTGGCTTGGGAGATGCGATGAGCATTGCCGACTGGCACAACCCAGAGCGCCGCACCCTTCAGCGATTGAGTTACCACCTGATGAACGATGGCACCAAAGAAGGTTTGCTTTTAGTCATCAGCGGATCTGAAAAAACGAAAAACATAATTCTGCCCGCGCCAGAAGGTGTCGAAAGCTTCGAATTGGTCTGGGACAGCTCTGAAGAAACTCCGCCGCAGCAGCCCTTGCACTTTGGGGCCGCAGCCAAAATCAAAATGGTTGCGACAAGCATGCAGCTATTTTTACTTCACTAAATCTGATAAAGACCAGGCGTTTCAATAACCTTTTGAAGTTATTCAAGTCATTAGTCAAAAACTTTCACTAAATTGTGATTGTGGGCAATTACCAATCAAAAATCGGACGCATTCCAATCACCGGAACCTGGCCGGTGGTGGATGCAGGAAAATACCCAGTAAAAGCATTCTTGGGCGAGGTTATTGAGTTTGGCGCCATCGCTTTTCGAGAAGGCCATGACCTAATCTCGGTCGAAATTCTACTCACTTCACCAAATGGCACAACTCAGCGCATGTCAATGCGCGAGGGCGCTCCCGGAAGAGACCAGTGGCTAATTAGCCTAAAACTTGATGAGCTTGGGAGCTTTAGCTACCGGGTTGCGGCCTTCGCGAACGAGTTTGAAACTTGGTTGCAAAACACTCGCCTGAAGCTTGCCGCTGGTGTTGATCAAGAGCTCACAATGCTCGAAGGTTTCGGCCTTCTAGAGCGACTTGACGCCGGGAACAGCGAGTTGAAAGAAAACTTCCAGGAGCACAAAAATATTCTGCAGAACCAAGCTCTTACCCCAGCTCAGCGACTAGAAAAGGTGTTGCAGCGGGGATTACGCAAACTTGCAAATGCCCATCCACTAAGAAGTTTCGAAACCCTCAGCGACTCAATCGAAGTTTTGTGCGAGCGAAAGCTCGCCGGAGCTGGGAGCTGGTACGAGTTTTTTCCGAGGTCCGAAGGGGCCATCAAAAATAAAGATGGAACAATTACTTCGGGGAACTTCAGAACCGCAATAAAGTCGCT
>JBDNID010000078.1:0-1874 GCA_041688475.1 Aquiluna sp. | reverse complement strand
TTTGCGATTGCCACCTCACTTAGCTATCGACCCACTAGAAGATTAGGAATTGAGCGCACCCTAACCCTGACCGTTTTGATGATTGTTTTGGGTCACCTTATTAGGGCATTGGCATGGGACTCAAGCTCTTTGTTTTTCGGAAGCCTGCTGGCTCTTCTAGGTGTAGGAATTGGCAATGTTTTATTGCCGGTGATGGTTCGAAAGTACTTCGCACATCGGGTCGGCCTAGTGACCTCAATATATATTTCGCTCACCGCTTTATCGGCAACAACCGGGTCGCTTGTGGCGGTTCCGGTGGCCGAATTGGCAGGCTGGCGTTTTTCACTAGGCCAATGGGCGATTCTGGCGGCACTCACCATGGTTCCACTTATTGCACTGCGAAAAAAATCGACGCCTGAAAAACGCACTGCGGAGCGCGGGGGGCAAAAGGCTATTTGGCGATCCCCCACTGCAGTCGCCATTGCTGGCACCCAGGGAATGACTTCGGTATTGGGTTACGTGAGCTTCGCATGGTTACCACTACTTCTAATCGAGCACAACGAAGTAACCGTGGCCCAGGGCGGGCTTTTGCTTTCCCTTTTCGCCGTGATGGGCTTGCCCGCTTCACTCTTAGTCCCGATCTTGGCAGCTCGGTATCACAACTCCCATAAGTACATCGTGTGGTTCTCCGGAACGATGGGAATTGTAGGTTCGCTTGGCATTCTTTTTTCAGGCAATGAAAACCTGTGGCTCTGGGTAATGCTTTACGGTCTTGGGCCAACGATGTTTCCTTTAGCGATGACTTTATTCAATCTAAGATCTAGAGAGCGCTCGACCGTCCTAGCTGTTAGCGCCTTTGGCCAGGGCATGAGTTATATATTTGCCACGATAATCGTCTTCTCAGTTGGCGTCTTGCGGCAGGTCACAGGCGGCTGGGAGATAACCCTCTGGTTGCTTATCGCAATCTCAGCGCTAAGCCTTTTGGCAGGAGTGCAGCTTGCTAAAAACCACTTCGTGGATGACGAATTAAAGCACTAGAGCCAGCGCGAAGCTTGATACTCTGCAAATACCTTGCGAGTCGTGCCGCTTCGACCGCGAATCACAATCGACTCAGTGTGGACTATGTCGCCGCGCTTTTTTACCCCGGATAACAAAGTGCCGTCAGTAACTCCGGTTGCGACAAAAAAGGTGTTATCCGAAGCGACCATTTCATGCATCTCATAGACGTATTCGAATTTCAGACCCGCCGCTTCGCCTTTTTCAAACTCATGATCCTCGCGAGGAGTGAGGATTCCCTGCATGAAACCGCCAAGTGCCTTGATGCCGCAGGCTGTGACTATGCCCTCGGGAGAACCGCCTATTCCAGCACAGATGTCAATCCTGGCTTCGTCTCTAGCGGCCTGAATCCCTCCTGCGACATCGCCATCGAGGAGGAGTCTGGTTCCAGCGCCGGCCGCTCTGACTTCGCTTATTAGTTCCGCGTTATAGCCGCGATCCAGGATTGCGACCACCACTTCGTCAACGGCCTTGCCGTAGCTTTTCGCATAGCGCCGAATATTCTCAGAAATTGGTAGCCGGATATCGCAAACCCCAGTACCGGCTGGGCCGGTTACTAACTTATTCATCTTGAAAACCGAAGAGGCATCGAGCATCGATCCTCGATCCGCAACCGCAATTACCGAGATAGCATTCTGCCTTCCGGCGGCGGTAAGTGAAGTTCCAGCAATCGGGTCCACAGCAATGTCGACCTTGGGCCCAAATCCGTTTCCAACGAGCTCACCATTAAAAAGCATCGGGGCGTCATCTTTCTCCCCCTCCTCAATAACCACCAAACCCTCAAAGTTCACGGTGCCTAAAAATGCCCGCATAGCGTCCACGGCGGCGCCATCAGCGGC
>JBDNID010000077.1:0-5636 GCA_041688475.1 Aquiluna sp. | reverse complement strand
GGAAGAGGTCGCTGGTTCGAACCCAGTATCGCCCACCAGTTAGGCTCTTCCAGTTCAGATTCGGATGGAGAGATCTTGATTTCGGATCTACTTAGGGCACACTTCGAACCATCTTTTTGATCAAAAATTTTCTTGACTTAGACAAGGCACTGATTCCCGCGCTGTTCGCTCAACCTAATTCGATCTAGGTAACCATGGGACAACCGCAATCTACCCATCGAAGGCAGTGAACAGGAAACGGGTTTCAAGTAAGTGTTGGAAAACTTGCTAGCGGCACTCGCGAGAATTATGTTCGAAAAGGCCAAATACGATTCGTATCGCTCTTGCCAATCTAAAAACAGGAGCTTCGAAAGTCGAAAATCCGTTTGAGTCTTACCTCTGCCCAAAAGCCGAATCCGACTGGTCTTTTATTAGAAGCCGGCAAACTCGGAAAGCGCGGAATTGAAATCGTTTAGAAGCGTAATCAAATCGAGACCGAGCCACGCTGAAACACAGGTTCAGACCTGTCGCTTCCCGCTACAATCCTCCGTAGTAGCAACACAGGACTGAGATTTAGGCAAAGCCGCCTACCAGAGCTCAAGGTGATAGTTTGAAGGCAAACCCCCGCTCCGATGCCACTCTGGAGTCGAATAACGTTGAAGTTTCTTCCATATCCATTCGAGGCCTAAACAAGAGTTTCGATAAAGTCCAGGCTGTGGTGGATTTGAACCTTGAGATTCCACAAGGAGAGTTTTTCTCCATGCTGGGTCCGTCGGGTTCCGGAAAGACAACGGTACTTAGGATTCTGGCTGGATTTGAAAAAGCTACCAGTGGAAAAGTTTTACTTGAAGGCTCTGATGTCACAGACCTAGCTCCATTTGACCGAGACGTGAATACCGTTTTCCAGGATTACGCCCTATTCCCACACATGAGCATTCAAAAAAATGTCGAATACGGCCTTAAGGCTAGAAAAATACCAAATCCCGAGCGAGCGAGACTGGCTAGTGAGGCCATCGATTCAGTAAAGCTCTCCCATCTCGCGGATCGATTACCGCACCAACTTTCTGGAGGTCAGAGGCAAAGAATTGCTCTGGCTCGGTCGCTTGTTTTGCGACCCAAGGTGCTGCTACTGGATGAACCGCTCGGTGCGCTTGATAAGCAGCTCCGTGAGGAGATGCAGGTTGAGCTAAAAAGAATCCAGCGTGAAGCTGGTATCACGTTCATCTTTGTCACACACGATCAGGAGGAAGCAATGCGAATGTCGGATCGGATTGCGGTGTTTAATTCCGGTCGCATTGAGCAAATAGGCACCCCGACCGAAGTTTATGAAAAACCAGCAACCGCCTTTGTAGCGGGGTTCCTAGGAGTCTCCAACCTTTTATCCGGCAATGAAGCAACGACGCTTCTTGGCTCTGCGGATTTGGTGAACATCAGGCCAGAGCGAATTCAAATTTTACCTGCGAACTCGAAGCCCTCCGAAGAAGAGTTTTCCGTAAGTGCCACGATCATTGATGTTGCCTACACTGGCGCGAATTCGCTCTATTTGCTTGGAGCGTCGGATGGTCTCAGGCTTATTGCTACCAGACTCAATCAAGAGATGCCCGGAGCGGCTAATGGCCTTGCTCAGGGAGATAAAGTTTTGGCGACGTTCCGAAAGGAGCACGTTGCCAAGATCCCCAACCCATAACGAAAGGACACAAGCATGAAAAACAGACTAGCTTTACCGGCACTTCTAGCAGCCAGCGCTCTGTTGCTATCTGGTTGTTCGGCTAACAATGGCTCTTTGCAGATCACCGTTCCAGACCTTCCAACCAAGGCGGAGCTGGGCGACTTCGAAGGCGAACTAAATATCGTGAATTGGTCCGGCTTTGTGGACCCAAAGTGGTCGGATCCATTCACCTTGGAAACCGGTTGTGTAGTTAATTCACGAGTTGCCGGCACTAGCGACGAGATGGTGACGCTGATGCGCACCGGGGAGTACGACCTAGTTTCGGCTTCTGGCGATGCGGCACTGCGTCTAATCGTGGGTGGAGATGTTTCACCGCTCAACGTCGATTTGATTCCAAACTTCAGCGATGAGATAGCTGAAGGAATGAAGGGTCAGATATACGACGTTGTAAACGGCAAGCCATACGGTGTCCCAATCGGCCGCGGTGCAAACCTGTTGCAGTACAACGTAGACGTTACAGGCGGAACACCTGAGAGCTGGGACATTGTTTGGGAAACAGACAGTCCTTATGCAGGCAAAATCACCGCTTATGACGCCCCAATTTACATCGCAGACGCCGCTGTCTACTTGATGTATCACAACCCAGAGCTCAACATTGAAAATCCATACGCGCTTGATGAGACTCAACTTGCAGCCGCGATTGAGCTCCTGAAGCAGCAAAACACCATCATCGGGGAGTACTGGTCAGACCCAGTTGCGCAAATCACATCTTTTGTTGGCGGAAACACCGTTGTTGGAACCTCGTGGGAGGTTTTGAAGAAGTTCGCCGCATCGGAAAACCTACGCACCACCTTGCCAATTGAAGGCTCTACCGGTTGGTACGACACCTGGTTACTGTCGGCGACGTCACCAAACTCTAACTGTGCATACGCGTGGATTGACTACACCAGCGAGGCAAGTGTCAACGGAGCCATCTCAGAGAACTTTGGAATGGCCCCCGCAAACATTGCATACTGTGCCACAAACGCAGAAACTCAAGCTCACTGCGACCAGTTCGCCGCTGAGGACGAGGCATTCTGGGACAGAATCTGGCCATGGGTCACACCTATCCAGGAATGTGTTGATGGACGCACTGATGTTCAGTGCACCACCTTCCAGGACTGGACGAATGCTTGGCTAACCGTCAAGGGATAGTAAAGCCATTGCTGGGCGGGTTACCCCGCCCAGCAATAACCAATTTATTAGATTCATAGATCCGTACTTTTTTCGCCAAAGCCGCAAAGGAGCAATAGTTGAATGTCATAGCTAGGGCTCCAAAGCGTCCCATTTCCAGCTATCTGCATTTACATCCAAAAGCCGGCCTAAGAGCTCTTTTGGCTCTGCCCCTCGCCTGGTTAGTAGGCGTCTATATCATTTCGCTTCTATTACTTCTTGTAACAGCTTTTTGGTTTACCGATCCCTACACATCAAAAGTGAGGCCCGGCTTCACTCTTGATAACTTTGTCAGCATCTTCACGGTTCCAGCTTATTTCGCGACCTCAGCGCGCACCCTTGGGATTGCTCTAGCCGTTACCGGCGTATGCGCTTTATTCGCTGTTCCGTTAGGGATTTTTATGGCGAAAATAGCCCAGCCCTGGGTGAGAAATCTACTCGCAGTGGCAATAACTTTGCCGCTTTGGGCCGGATACTTGGTAAAACTGCTAGCCATGCGCCTCACGTTCACTGAGCAGGGGCTGTTTAACTGGCTGCTCGAGCCGCTCGGATTCAGCGGTCCGGGGTTTGGCATTCCCGTTATTATCCTCACCCTTGCCTACCTGTGGTTTCCCTACATGGCGCTTCCGGTGTTCACCGCAATTGTGCTACTTCCCCCCAATCTTTTTGATGCCTCCGCAGATCTCGGAGCCAAAGGCTGGCCGACTGTTTTTCGGATGGTGCTACCCCTTATTACTCCTGCAATTATTGCAGGCAGTGTTTTTACCTTTTCCTTGAGCCTCGGGGACTACCTGGCGGCCAGATTCGTAGGGGGAAAGACTCAAATGATTGGCTCGATTATCGCCTCCAACATCAATCTCAACCCTCCGGTCGCCGCGGCTTTCTCAATGGTCCCTATTGCGTTTGTGGTCATGTATCTAATGGTTGCAAGACGAGCCGGTTCTTTGGAGCGGATGTAAATGCTGAGATTCTCTAAAACCTCACGGATTGGCCTAATGGCTATTGTCGGGGTCGTGCTGGTGTTTATGTATGCACCGCTGACGGTGCTGGTCCTAAACGCATTTAACGAAAGGCAGATTGCGTCTTGGCCCATTCAGGAGTTTTCCCTGAAATGGTGGGTTATCGCTTTCGAATCTGAGCCAATTAGGGCAGCGCTGCTAAATTCAGTGACAGTCGCTACCGCGGCGATGCTAATCGCCATGGTCTTGGGGTCATTGGTGGCCTTTGCGCTTAGCCGCTACGACTTTTTTGGGAAGAGCACAGTGAACTTGCTTATTGTTCTGCCTATCGCGCTGCCCGGCGTTGTTACGGGCGTTGCGTTCAGCAATACTTACAGTAACTTTTTGACACCCGCCGGCTTTCAGATTGGCTATTTCGGGATGATTGTTGCTCACTCGACATTTTGTATTGTAATGGTATTCAACAACGTCTTTGCCAGACTCAAGCGCATGAATCCTTCACTGCAAGAGGCCTCGATGGACCTAGGTCAGGGGCTCTGGGGAACATTCAGGCTGGTGACTCTCCCGCAATTCAGAACTGCTTTTGCTGCTGGTGCTTTACTGGCCTTCGCATTGAGTTTCGATGAGGTCGTCGTGACTATCTTCACGGCCCCTCCCGGTGTTGATACTGTACCTCTTTGGATTTTGAAGGAAATGGCGAGACCTAACCAGGCCTCAGTCGTCAACGTGGTGGCAACCGTGGTTATTCTCCTGTCCCTAATTCCGGTGTATATCTCGCAGCGGCTCTCTAGAACTGAGAATGAGAAGTAGCCCTGCTCGATCTTTAGTGCAGTTGGGGTTGACCGACAACGAAAATGCATGTGCATGTGCATGTGAGCATTAAAAAGGTCGCCGAATCACTATTTTCCGAAACTAAATCCCATCGGGGCGATAAAAGTCAAGAAGCGCGCCCCCCTAGCCAAAATTCTCCCTGGTCCTTTGGATGCGAGATCCTCAAGGGGTATTAGAAGAGTTGCACAAAAGCTGTGATTCGAGAAGGAGCAAACTCGGAGCTTGAGCGAAGACGTTGAAAGCATCGGCGCAGCATTCTGATCGCCTTTGGATGGAATTCGTGGACTGCGCTTTTTTTTGAGTTCTGACCAGCATCATCGGTCCAAAATCTTAGAACGCGCGCTCTCAGTCCGCGTGGGGTTGATTTTATGGCGAGGAGTGATTGGCTCGAGCGGCAGTTTCTTCTCTAAGAATTCCGCCGGAAACTCCGCCTTAGTCCATTGCAATTTGAATCCATGCCTCTTTAAGATAATGCGAAATCTCCCGTTGCCCTTGACGACTTAGGTCAGGTGGAGCCACTGCGGTGTTTGCGAACAAGGGTTCACGTAGTTAGGATTCGAATAATGCCTTCTTCTAATAATTCTCTGGTTCACATCGAACATTTCAAAATGAAATTCGCAGGCATAACCGTCATTGAAGACCTGTCATTTGACGTGCAGCGAGGCGAGACCTTCGGGTTTCTTGGCTCAAACGGTTCGGGCAAAACAACAACTCTTCGGGCTCTGCTGGGGATATTAACAGCCGACAGCGGAACCCTGCACATTGATGGCAGGCCTTTCACTCCGGAGGACGGCAGCCGCTTGGGATACCTCCCCGAGGAGCGAGGCCTATATAAAAAGGAATCGGTTTTGACTGTGATGACCTACTTCGGTGAGCTGAAAGGTCTAAGCAGAAAGGCCGCCGCCAGTTGGTCGATGAATTACCTAGAACGTGTGGGCCTAGGAGACAAGGGTAAAACGCGAGTCGATAAGCTTTCCGGCGGCCAG
>JBDNID010000076.1:0-6979 GCA_041688475.1 Aquiluna sp. | reverse complement strand
TGTAAACGTGGCGCTCTACCAACTGAGCTAAAGGCCCCTAATTTGTCCTAGGGAATCCTGAGAATTATACAGTTAAAAATCAAGCGAAATCAGCTCTAGGGCTTTTTTGTAGTCGGAAAGTTTCCTTGCTTCTCCGACGGGGACGACGAATTTTGCCACAACATCTCCACTTTTATCGATCACAAATGAAGCACGACTTGCGTGCCCCGATTTATCAACGAACACCCCGTATTCCTGAGCTACCTTGCCGTGAGGCCAAAAATCAGCCAGCACACTGAATTGATAGCTCTCTTGGGACGCAAACTTTGCCTGTGCAAATTTTGAATCAACCGATATCGCCAATAGCTCAACATTGGGATCATCAAACATAGAAATGTTGTCGCGCAGCTCGCAAAGCTCCCCACTGCAGGTGCCACTAAATGCAAATGGGAAAAACACCAGGACGACCGGGTTTAGACCCTTAAAGCTCGCCAATGAAACCTCTTCGCCGTGTTGATTCACCAGGCTGAACTCAGGAGCCTTATCCCCAACTGAAATGCTCATGCCACTCCTTTCAATAGTGTTTAGAGCCTAATTGGCAAACTCTTTGGGCAATTTCAATAGACTTGACTCGCCCCAACAGGGCAAATTTATTTGCAGCCACGAAAAGAGGCTTTTAGTGTCCTTCAACGACCAAGAAACATTTGCACCCTCACGCCAAGACAGCGATCCACAAGAAACCGCTGAGTGGCTTGAATCGCTAGATGCCCTAGCCAAAGTCCACGGACGCGGTCGCGCCCGCGAAATCATGCTTTCGCTTTTGAAGAGGTCTCACGATCTTCAGCTAAACGTTCCACTGGTTCCGACCACCGATTACATCAATACCATTTCCCCTGAGGATGAGCCCGAATTCCCGGGAGACGAAGCGACCGAGCGCACTTATCGAGCCTGGATGCGTTGGAATGCAGCAATCATGGTTCACAGGGCCCAGCGCCCCGCTGTCTCGGTTGGTGGCCACATATCCTCATATGCCTCCTCTGCTTCGCTTTACGAAGTGGGATTTAACCACTTTTTCAAGGGTCACGATCATCCTGATGGGGCTGATCAGATCTTTATTCAAGGGCACGCGTCACCTGGGCCCTATGCGCGAGCGTTTTTGGAGGGTCGACTAACTTCTCGAGACCTGGACGGGTTTAGGCAAGAAAAATCTCGTGCCGGTAACGCCCTGCCGAGCTACCCACACCCAAGGCTGCTGCCAGAATTTTGGCAGTTCCCAACGGTCTCAATGGGTCTCGGCCCGATCAACGCTATTTACCAAGCTCAATTTAATCGCTACCTATCGGATCGCGGCTTCAAGGACACCAGCAAGCAGCATGTTTGGGCATTCTTGGGCGATGGCGAAATGGATGAGGTTGAGTCTCGCGGAGCGCTGCAGCTTGCTGCCAATGACAACCTGGACAACTTGACATTTGTGGTCAATGCCAACCTCCAGCGTTTGGACGGACCAGTTCGCGGCAACGGCAAGATTATTCAGGAGCTCGAATCCTTCTTCCGAGGCGCCGGCTGGAACGTTATCAAGGTGGTTTGGGGACGCGAGTGGGATGCTCTTCTGGCTAATGACCATGATGGGTCGCTCGTAGATCTAATGAACCGCACTCCCGACGGTGACTACCAGACCTATAAGGCTGAATCGGGTGGGTTTATCAGGGAAAACTTCTTTGGTCGTGATGAGCGAACTGCGAAGCTCGTGAAAGATCTAACGGATGAACAGATTTGGGGCCTAAAGCGCGGCGGTCACGATTATCGGAAAATATATGCCGCCTACAAAGCAGCAATGAATCACAAGGGTCAGCCAACGGTAATCATTGCCAAGACCGTGAAGGGTTACGGCCTCGGGAAGAGCTTCGAAGCTCGCAATGCGACCCATCAGATGAAAAAGATGACCTTGGATAACCTTAAAATGTTTAGGGATGAACTGAGAATTCCAATTTCGGACTCGCAGCTTGAGGCTGACCCGTATCAGCCCCCCTATTACAACCCAGGGGCAAGCGCTCCAGAGATTCAATATATGCACGAAAAAAGACGAGAGCTCGGAGGTTTCCTTCCCGAGCGGCGCAGCGATTTCGTCTCGTTCGCGTTGCCCGAAGAAAAGGCCTACGCGGCGCCGAAGGCTGGTTCCGGTAACCAGCAGATCGCAACAACGATGGCATTTGTACGAATGCTCAAAGACCTACTGCGCTCCGAGGACACGGGACCACGGATTCAAATGATTATTCCCGATGAGGCGCGCACTTTTGGTATGGATGCCTTTTTCCCGACCGCTAAAATCTACAATCCAAGTGGCCAAAACTACATGTCTGTAGATCGTGATCTCTTATTGAGCTACAAGGAAGCTACTAATGGCCAGATTTTGCACACCGGAATCAATGAGGCCGGCTCCGTAGCCGCCTTCACTGCTTCGGGTTCAAGCTATGCGACCCACGGTCAGCCAATAATTCCGTTTTACGTGTTTTATTCAATGTTTGGCTTCCAGCGCACCGCAGACGCAATTTGGCTAGCTGGCGACCAAATGGTTCGCGGCTTCATGATCGGCGCCACCGCAGGAAGAACCACATTGACTGGTGAGGGCCTTCAACATGCCGACGGACACTCGCACGTTATTGCCAGCACTAATCCAGCCGTGCTTTCCTATGACCCGGCATATGGTTATGAAATAGCCCACATCGTGCGCTCGGGAATAGAGCGAATGTACGGCGGTGAACACACAGAACCAAACGTGATGTATTACATCACCGTTTACAACGAACCCATGCTGCAACCAGCCGAGCCCGAGAATGTTGACGTGGATGGCATCGTGCGAGGGATTCACCAACTGAGCAAAAACAGCACTCAGGGACACAAAGCACAAATTCTTGCTTCCGGTGTGGCGGTACCTTGGGCTTTGGAGGCCCAACAGCTACTGATGGAATGGGGCGTTTCGGCCGATGTTTGGTCGGTCACCAGCTGGACGGAACTGCGTCGCGAGGGTCTAAAGGTTCACGAGGCTAGGTTCCTTTATCCGGATCAGGACCCTGCAATGCCCTATGTCACCCAAAAGCTCGCGGATGCATCGGGACCAGTGATCGGAGTCAGCGATTTCATGCACGCTGTTCCCGACATGATTCGACCATTTATTTCGGGAGACTACGCCACGCTCGGAGCCGATGGCTTCGGGTTCTCGGACACCAGGGCTGCGGCTAGAAGGTTCTTCAAGATCGACGGACCATCTATTGCGGTTCGAGTACTTGAGCAATTAGTGGCTAAAGGCGAAATTGATCACAGCATTCCCCAACAGGCGATTGATAAATATCGCCTACACGACGTGAACGCTGGAACCTCTGGAACCGCCGGTGGCGACTCCTAAGCACCTTGCGTGGCTGCACTCCATAGCCGGAGAGTTGGCGACCGCCACGGTCAATAAGCTCGAACAAACCCTGGATTGGTATTCCAAAATGCCTCCCGCCAGAAGAGCCGCGGTCGGCACGGTTGCGCAGAATGGAATCAACAGCTTTATCGATTGGTATCAAGACCCTAAGTCTCAACCTTGGGCGGCCGCCGACGTATTCGGCAGCGCCCCTAGAGAGCTGCTGCGCTCAATTTCGCTTCAGGAAACCTTGCAAGTGATAAAAGTCGCAGTTGAAATGGTCGAGGAGCTCGTCGTAAAGGAACATCCCGACCTGACAGACGCGGTATTGCGTTATTCGCGGGACTTGGCTTTCGGCGCGGCCGACATCTATGCCAAGGCCGCCGAGGCGAGGGGGCTCTGGGATGCAAGGCTAGAAGCGCTTGTTGTGGATTCAATTATCAGCGGAGAAACTTCCCAAGAGATTAGCTCGCGAGTGGCCGCTTTGGGTTGGCGGGCTGACGGCCAAGTTGCAGTGATGCTGGGAGTGGCCTCAAGTGACAATGACCCCGATGCCATGCGAAAAGCAGCTAGAAAGTCAAATTCGGATCTAATGATCGGGATTCAGGGCCGCAGGCAGGTGGCGGTCATTGGGCTTGCGCAACCATCCAGTGACCCGAACCCAGCGATTCTGGCAACAGCTTTAACCCTAGAGCCTTATTTTGGTCCCGGGGCTTTGATACTTGGTCCAACCGTACAAGCAGTCGCAGACGCCCAGCGAAGTGCCAAGGCGGCACTGTCCGCTAATGCAGTGGCTCAAGCAAGTAGCTCAAGTTCCAGGCCGTTATTGGCAGATGAACTTCTGCCGGAGCGCGCACTGGCAGGAGATTCGCTTGCCAAATCCACCCTGATTGAGGCTTATTACTCCCCCTTGGCAAACTCCTCACAGGAGCTTTTGCAAACTCTGCGCAAATACTTGGAATGTGGCAGGTCACTAGAGGCCACCTCGAAAGTACTTTTCGTGCATGCCAACACCGTTAGGTACCGTCTAAAAAGAGTATTTGAAGAGGTAAACGCTGATCCCACAGACGCAAGAACTGCCTTTGTGCTTCAAGTGGCCATAACGCTCGGAGCCATTAGTGATCAAGAATCTGGCACGAGAAGGTAGTTTAGAAAGAATGAAGATTGTGCTGTGTCCAGGTCAGGGCTCCCAAACCGTCGGAATGCTCACCCCGTGGCTCGAGCAAGTCCAGGGATTCGAAACAAAGTTGAAGGAGCTTTCTCTAGCAAGTGGAAAAGACCTCATCCAGCTGGGAACCATCGCCGATGAGGAGACCCTCAGGGATACTGCCAATGCCCAACCTCTAATTGTTGCGTTTTCAATCGCAGCTTTCCGAACCGCGCTGAAAGATGATTTTGATGCTGTTGCCGGCCACTCGGTTGGAGAATTTGCCGCCGCCGCAATTGCAGGTGTCCTTTCCGACACCGAGGCGATGCAGCTTGTGGCAATTAGAGCCGAAGCTATGGCCCACGAGTCCCGTCAGGCCGAAACTTCGATGGCAGCGGTGATTGGTGGTGACCCGGATGAGGTCGAAAGGGCTATCCTCCGAGTGGGTCTGAGTATCGCAAACTACAACGGTGCTGGCCAAGTGGTGGCCGCAGGCACAAAAGATCAAATAGCCAAGTTGATAGGCACAGCCATCCCCAAAGCCCGAGTCATGGAGCTCAAGGTAGCAGGGGCATTCCACACCGAATTTATGAAGCCAGCCGTAGAAAAACTCAGAATTGCGAGCCAACGGATAGTTCCCAAGGAACCAACCAAGATACTCTGGTCAAACTTCGATGGCCGCGCAGCTTCATCTGGAGAGGCATTTTTGGATTCCCTCATCGAGCAGGTCGCTAGACCCGTTCGCTGGGACCTTTGCATGCGGAACTTTTCGGAATCCGAAACTCTGGAATTACCACCTGCAGGAGCGCTATCGGGCTTGGTGAAACGAGGAGCGGACAACTCGAGCGCACTCGCCCTCAAGCTCCCGGACGATATTCAAAAGATTGGAAATTAATGCGAACCCTAAAACAAACCCAACAGCGTGAATTCACCAAAATCTACTCTCTTGGGGCGTCTAGAGGCTCATTAACTGTCACAAACCACGACATCGCCGGGCCAATAGATTCATCTGACGAGTGGATTAGGCAGCGCACCGGCATAATCACACGCAAACGTGCTGGAGCTGAGCAGTCTCTGATTGACATGGCCACCGAGGCGAGTCGGGAGGCCATTGATAAAGCGGGTATCGATCCGGCGAAAATTGGCGCGGTAATTCTTGCGACCATCACCTTCCCCTACCAAACCCCCTCCGCAGCCTCGCTGCTCTCAGCCAAAGTCGGGGCAGTGAATGCCGCCGCTTATGACATCTCGGCCGCCTGCGCAGGTTATTGCTATGGCATAGCGCAGGCGGATGCCCTTATTCGTTCGGGAGTCGCCGAATACGTTCTGGTCGTCGGGGGCGAGAAGCTCTCGGATTTTATAGAGCCGACCGATAGATCAATTAGCTTTCTTCTGGGCGACGGTGCAGGCGCGGCGATAGTTGGGCCCTCGGATCACCCAGGAATTTCTAAGAGCGTTTGGGGTGCAGACGGGAGCAGCTGGGATAAAGTCGGAATGACAGGCTCACTGATTGATTTCAGGGACGGCAAAACCGCTTGGCCAACTCTTGTCCAAGAGGGTCAATCGGTGTTTCGTTGGGCAGTCTGGGAGATGGCAAAAGTTGCCAAGCAAGCCCTTCAAGAAGCTGGCTTAGAACCCAAAGACCTGACCGCACTTGTAACTCATCAAGCAAACATCCGCATCATTGATGAACTTGCAAAACAACTAGAGTTACCTGATTCTGTAGTCGTTGCCAGAGACATAGTTGATACCGGGAACACCTCTGCAGCGAGCATTCCCCTGGCGATGCATAGGCTTCTGAGCGAGGGCCTAGTTGCCAAAGGCGGATACGCGTTGCAAATTGGTTTCGGCGCAGGGCTCGCATTCGCTGCTCAAGTCGTAGAACTACCCTAAAATAGGCGAGCATTCAACCACCCACATAGGAGACACAATGGCTTTATCACAGCAAGAAGTATTAGCTGGACTAGCAGAACTAGTAAACGACGAAACTGGGATTGCCGCCGAGGCCGTCCTTATGGAGAAGTCCTTTACAGATGACCTAGACATCGACTCAATTTCGATGATGACCATCGTTGTCAACGCAGAGGATAAATTTGGAGTGAAGATTCCAGACGAAAACGTCAAAAATCTAATCACAGTGGCAGACGCCGTTAACTTCATCACTTCAGCGCAGGAATAATAAAATGCGTCGCGTCGTTGTCACAGGCCTAGGGGCTTCGACCCCCCTGGGCGGAGATGTCGCGACCAGCTGGACGGCCTTATTGGCAGGTCAAAGCGGAATCAGCACCCTGGAGCAGGAATGGGTGGCCAAATATGATCTTCCTGTGACATTCGCAGGTCAGGCCAAAATAAAAGCAACCGAGCTGTTAACCCCGCAAGAGGCCAAACGACTTGACCCATCCAGCCAATTCGCCTTGGTGGCCGCCCGAGAGGCCTGGGCCGATGCTGGA
>JBDNID010000075.1:0-7028 GCA_041688475.1 Aquiluna sp. | reverse complement strand
TCCTACCAGATTGATAATCGCGGTGCGAGTTGGGGAGATTCGACTGATTGACAACTTACTGATTGACGGGACCGAATGAGCGATTTAGAGCCGGAGGTCGATGACCTTCCCGAGCAGATTGCGATTCGTTTGGCAAAGCGCATGCGACTCAATGAGATCTCTAGCGCTTATCCGGTGTCGCTCCCGATTACTAACACCATCGAAGCCACCAAGGCGCACTATCCGAATTTGGAAGCCGATATTTCGACCGGCGACCAAGTTGGACTTGCTGGCCGGATCATGTTTTTGCGTAACACCGGGAAGCTGTGTTTTGCGACATTGCAGTCCGGCACTGGACAGCGAATCCAGGCCATGATCAGCTTGGATCGGATTGGTCAAGAGCAGCTGGACCTATGGAAAGAATTGGTTGATTTAGGAGATCACGTATTTGTTGAGGGTGAGGTAATAACCTCAAAGCGCGGCGAACTTTCTGTCCTAGCAAGTCAGTGGCTGATGGCCACTAAGACCATTAGGCCACTGCCGAATTTGCATAATGATCTGGGCGAGGAATTTCGCTCTAGGCACCGCTACATAGATTTGATAGTGCGCGATAGGGCTCGCGAGGTAGTGAAGATTCGCTCCCAGGTGATGCAGTCCCTGCGCCAAACTTTCGCGAATCGAGCATTCATGGAGGTTGAGACCCCCATGCTTCAGACCATGCACGGTGGAGCATCGGCCCGACCCTTTAAGACTCACTCGAATGCTTTTGACACCGAACTGTTTCTCAGGATTGCCCCAGAGCTATTTTTGAAGCGTGCTGTGGTTGGCGGCCTTGAGCGGGTTTTTGAGATTAACCGAAACTTTAGAAATGAGGGTGCTGATCGCACCCACTCGCCAGAGTTTGCGATGCTCGAAAGCTATGAAGCCTATGGAGATTACAACACCATGGCGAATCTCACCCAAGAGCTAATTCAAAATACGGCGATGGATGTTTTCGGCACACATCAGGTGGAGCTGGAGGATGGTTCAATCAGCGACCTTGGCGGTCAGTGGCCAAGAATCTCGATGTTTGAATCACTTTCGGAAGCCGCTGGAGTGGTCATTACACCCGAAACTTCGATAGCGGATCTGAAGGCGCTTGCTAAAGCGGCCAACATTGAAATTGAGCATCCACTGCACGGCAAGTATGTCGAGGAGCTTTGGGAGCACTTTGTGAAGCCTGGCCTCGAATCCCCTACCTTCGTTATCGACTTTCCAGTTGACACTTCCCCGCTGACTCGAGATCACAGAAGTAAAGCGGGTGTAGTTGAAAAGTGGGATCTTTATATTAGAGGCTACGAACAGGCCACCGGTTACTCCGAGCTGGTTGACCCGGTAGTTCAGCGTGAGCGGTTTATAGCGCAAATGGAGCTCGGTGCCACCGGCGATCCGGAGGCAATGAAGCTCGATGAGGAGTTTCTCAAGGCACTGGAGTTTGGCATGCCGCCATCGGGTGGAATGGGGCTGGGTATTGATCGGTTATTAATGACGCTAACCGGGCTTGGAATAAGGGACACCATATTGTTCCCACTGGTAAAATAGGGAGGGCAACATGTCATTTTTAGAAGTGCTATTGGATGTAACCGTCTCGCTTATCCCGCCCGCTTTCATGGGCGTCCTGTTTTGGTTAATGATGCGCTCAATTCTTAGGGCTGATAAGGGTGAGCGGGATACCTACAAAGCAATCGAAGCCGAAGAGCGCGCAAAGCGCGCTAACGCCTTGGGCGAACAGCCCTAGATTTAGCTATCGGTCGGACTTAGCATTTCCACTATAAGAATTTTGGAGGTGCAAACTTGTTCGAGAAATTTACTGACAAGGCTCGTCGTGTCGTAGTGCTTGCCCAGGAAGAGGCAAAGCTACTGAATCACAACTACATCGGGACCGAGCACATTCTGCTCGGGCTAATTCACGAGGGCGAAGGAGTCGCCGCGAAGGCGCTCGAGGCCCTCGGCATCAACCTTGAGCAGGTGCGCGAGCAGGTGCAAGAGATCATTGGTCAGGGCCAGCAGGCCCCGAGTGGCCACATTCCTTTCACACCCAGAGCCAAAAAAGTTCTAGAGCTATCGCTTCGCGAAGCGCTTCAGCTGGGCCACAGCTACATCGGAACCGAGCACTTGCTGCTGGGTCTTATCCGCGAGGGTGAGGGCGTTGCCGCTCAAGTTTTGACTAAATTAGGTGCCGATACCAACAAGGTGCGCCAGCAGGTAATCCAGTTACTGAGTGGTTACCAGGGTAAAGAGGCAGTTTCAGTGGGTGGCGAATCTGCCCCACAGCCAAAGGGCTCGCAGATTTTGGACCAGTATGGCCGCAACTTGACTCACGCGGCAGCAGACGGCAAGTTGGACCCGGTGGTTGGCAGGGAGCGCGAGATCGAGCGCGTGATGCAGATTCTTTCTAGGCGTACCAAGAACAACCCAATCCTGATTGGTGAACCCGGCGTTGGAAAGACCGCCGTGGTCGAGGGCTTGGCCCAGGCTATCGTCGCGGGCAATGTGCCAGAGACGCTTCGGGGTAAGCAGGTATACACCCTAGACATGGGTTCACTGATTGCGGGATCTCGCTACCGCGGTGATTTTGAGGAACGACTCAAGAAGGTCACCAAAGAGATCCGCACACGCGGAGACATCATCACCTTCATAGATGAGATTCACACTCTTGTGGGTGCCGGTGCCGCAGAGGGTGCAATTGATGCCGCTTCCATCTTGAAGCCGATGTTAGCCCGAGGTGAGTTGCAGACCATTGGTGCAACCACTTTGGATGAGTATCGCAAGCATTTTGAAAAAGATGCCGCTTTAGTTCGCCGTTTCCAGTCGGTTCAAGTTGAAGAGCCGACCCCTGCGATGGCGATCAACATCTTGAAGGGACTGCGGGATCGCTACGAAGCCCACCACAAGGTTTCGATTACCGACGGTGCAATCATCGCGGCGGTAGGAATGTCGGACCGCTATGTTTCGGATCGCTTTTTGCCAGATAAGGCAATCGACCTAATCGATGAGGCCGGCGCTCGCATGCGTCTCAGCTTCCTCTCGGCACCTCCTGAACTAAAGGAGATGGAAGAGAAGGTCGCCACCGTGAAGAAGGCCAAAGAACAGGCAATCGCCGATCAGGACTTCGAGTTAGCAGCCTCCAAGCGTGATGAAGAAAAGAAGCTCATTGCCGAAAAAGCCCGAATGGAAAAAGAATTCCGCGAGGGCCGGATTGACACCCCGGGCATTGTTGACGAGGGCTTGATTGCTGAAGTGCTGGCTCAGGCCACGGGTATACCTGTTTTCCGCTTATCCGAAGAAGAGGGCGCGAAGCTGATTTTCATGGAGCAGGAACTGCACCAACGCATTGTTGGTCAGGACATCGCGATCGCTGCTTTGTCTAAGACCATTCGACGTCAGCGCGCGGGCCTCAAGGATCCAAAGCGGCCCTCTGGTTCATTTATCTTCGCCGGTCCAACCGGTGTTGGTAAGACCGAACTAGCAAAGGCACTGGCCGAGTTCCTATTCGATGACGAGGATGCGCTAGTTGCTCTCGACATGTCCGAGTACAGCGAGAAGCACACCGTTTCGAGACTATTCGGAGCCCCTCCGGGCTTTGTTGGTTACGACGAGGGTGGTCAACTAACCGAGAAGATTCGTCGCAAGCCGTTCTCAGTAGTGCTGTTCGATGAGATTGAGAAGGCTCACCCGGACATTTTCAATTCGCTTTTGCAGATTCTAGAAGAGGGTCGACTAACTGATGGTCAGGGACGCGTGGTGGACTTTAAAAACACCATCATCATCATGACTACCAACCTCGGTACCAGAGAAATCACTAGAGGGACCCTCGGTTTCACTCTTGAAGGTGACACTAATAACGACTACGACCAGATGAAGGCCCGAGTACTGGAGGAGCTAAAGAAGAACTTCAGGCCCGAGTTCTTGAACCGAGTTGATGAAGTAATCGTGTTCCCTCAGCTATCGCGTTCGGAATTGATGCAGATTGTCGATCTATTCGTGAAACGCTTGCAACTTCGTCTAGACGATCGTGAGCTCAAGTTGATTCTGACCACCCCGGCCAAGGAGCGTCTAATAGAGATTGGTTATGAGCCAGCCTTTGGGGCAAGGCCATTGCGTAGGGTTGTGCAGCGAGAGATAGAAGATTCTATTTCTGAGCGTATCCTCACCGGAGACATCCAGCGTTCTCAAGACATCCTGGTTGATTTCCTCGAGGGCGAATTCAGCTTTGTGGTTACCTCTAATGAACCAGAAGTTGTGATTTAACGTTTGACTGAAATTCAGAAATACGAGGTCGTGGAGGCTAGTCACGGATTTGAAATCCGTGACTACTCTCCTTTCATTACGGTGTCGACTTTCGAATCAGGTGGAGTTGTATCAACTGGATATTCGGCTTTTGGGAAATTAGCTGGATTTATTTTCGGTGGAAATCTTGAGTCCAAGACCATTGCCATGACCTCTCCGGTCATGAATGTTGAGGTCCATGGCGGCTTTGAGGTCTCATTTGTAATGCCTAATGATATGTCGATTGAGGACATGCCAACACCTAAAACTGGGAACCTGAAAATCACCGAGCACCCGGGAGCCAAGTATGCGGCTATCACTTTTAGTGGCGCTCCCAACGATGCGGGTTTTAGGGCGAAAGCGGCAAAGCTCAGAAAGTTATTGTTAAAGCAAAACCTAAAGACAGAAACCGAGCCAATCTTTGCTCGGTATGACGGCCCCTGGACCCCATTTTTCAAACGCCGGAATGAAGTGTTATTCGCCCTGAGTGACTAATTGCCCCATACTTAGCGGATGCTTTCGATCAGGCCCGCTCGCACCTCCGACGTCTTCACAATTACTCAAATAGCCCAGCCTCTAATTGACTCGCGCGTGCTTTTGGGTAAAGAGCTTGTCGAAATCTACGAATCAATTCAAGAGTTTGTGGTGGCGGAAGTTGATTCTCAAGTGGTTGGCTTTGGCGCGCTGCATGTTATGTGGGAAGACCTAGCTGAGGTTAGAACTTTGGCGGTACTGGAGAATTCCATGCGCCGCGGGATTGGGGCTGCGATGCTCAGTGAACTTATTGAGCGCGCTAGGGTGCTGGGAGTTAGCAGGGTTTTTTGCCTAACTTTTGAAACAGAGTTTTTCCAGAAGCATGGCTTTATCGAAATTTCTAATATTCCGGTTGACCCGGAGACCTATGCCGAGCTGGCGCGTTCGCACGATGCCGGCGTGGCAGAGTTCTTGGATTTGGCAAGAGTTAAGCAGAACACGCTCGGAAACTCACGAATGCTTCGGCACCTGTAACTAGATTTGCATTATGAGCTTGACTGACAAACAAATTTTTTCCCGCAGGCGCACCCTGGCCCTAATTGTTTTTGCCCTGGTTGCGGCTCTTATTTGGGGTGTTTCCAGCCTCTTTGCTGGATCTGGCGAACCAGTGGCTCAACCAAATGAATCGGCGACCCAAGATTCCGAGCCGGTTTCGGAACTGGCGGAGTGCGCTCCGGGGGTCGTTGTAGTAGAGGCTTTTGTGGGAACAGAAGCCGGTGAGGAGCGGAACTCTTATGCAGCTGCAGCTAATCCGGCCATTTGGTATTCGGCAACCAACACTGGAATTGCGGATTGTTTTTTTAATGTCGGCGCCAGGGTGACGTTTTTCACAATCACCTCTGGAGAGGAAACCTATTGGAGCTCCAGGGATTGCGACCGAAGCGGCCTGGTCGATTCAACGGTAACACTAAAGGCCAATGAGCCGCTCATGGCGACTCCCTCGGCCTGGCTTAAAGTTAGATCCTCCAGCGAAGGCTGCGGGGAAGGCCAGCCTCCAGTGCCAACTGGCGGAGCATCCTTTTTCGTAAAAGCCGAAGTCAACGGAGTGATCTCCCAGAACAGCCAGCAATTTATCTTGAATTAGCCGATGGCTAGTCTGATCGCTGCTTTGAGCTGATTTGACGAAGAGTCAATGATGGTCTTATGGCCAAGGCGAGAGGCTTCGTTGGCACGCTGCTTGCCGTTTGTAACTCCGCGAATCTCGCCTGAAAGGCTGATTTCTCCAAAGGCAGCCGTGCCATGTGGAACCGGCTTATCGGTAACCGCCGAGGCCAGTGCGATTGCGATTGCCAGGTCGGCCGCGGGTTCGGTGATTTTCATGCCACCAACGGTAGAGACATAAACGTCCTTATCCATCAGCGAAATACCCGCGCGTCTTTCTAGCACGGCTAAAAGCATGGCAACTCTTGAGGAGTCAACGCCGTTGGTGACTCTTCTTGGCTGCGGGGAGTTGGTCTTCACAACCAAAGCTTGAATCTCGGCTATCAGGGACCTTCTTCCCTCCACGGTGACAGTTATGCAGCTACCTGAGACCAAATTCTTTGAGCCAGAGACGAACAGCTGGCTAGGGTCTGGAACCTCGGCAATCCCCTCACTAGTCATTTCAAAACAACCAACTTCGTCGGTTGGACCGAAGCGGTTCTTGAGGGTCCTTATGAACCTCAGCGAGGTTTGACGATCCCCTTCGAAGTGGCACACCACATCGACTAGGTGCTCAAGGACCCTCGGGCCTGCAATCGAACCGTCTTTTGTTACGTGCCCCACTAGCATCAGCGGGACTGAGTTTGCCTTGGCAAGTCGAATCAAATTGGAGGCGACCTCCCTAACTTGCGCGGGCATACCGGCAGCCCCATCGATTTCGGCAGAGGACACAGTTTGAACCGAATCTACGATTACCAAATCGGGCTGCACTGCCGCAAATTGTCCCAAAACTGAAGATAGGTCGGTCTCACTCGCCAAATAGAGGGTGTCAACCAGAGCGTTAGTGCGCTGGGCTCTAAGTCTTACTTGTCCGGCAGATTCTTCGGCTGAGACATAGAGCACCTTGGAACCTGTTTTTGCCAAACGAGCCGCCACTTCGAGCAACAGCGTGCTTTTACCGACTCCAGGTTCTCCGGAGAGCAGGATGGTTGCTCCCGCAACAAGGCCGCCACCGAGAACTCGATCGAATTCTGAAACTCCGGTTGGCCTGTGACCCGGAGCATCTT
>JBDNID010000074.1:0-2696 GCA_041688475.1 Aquiluna sp. | reverse complement strand
CTTCGCAAGGGGGTAAGTCATTTAGATGTCAGTCGATGCTTTAGAACTTGCAGGTTTTGGCATTGGGAAATGTGACAGCTCCGGCTGCCACAACCTGTGGCTCTAATCAGAAAACGCTTTCGAGCTTTCAAGGGGTCCCTGCATCGCTAAGTGAGCAGCAGAGGCTTCAGATTCTAAGAGCTTCGGCTGCTAGCCCAGATGCCAATAAGTTCATTTTCTCGGGCATTCGGCCAGAGGGTCAGTCAACTCCACGGGATGTCGTGATGCGAAAGAGAGCTAGGGCAGCTTGCGAATTTGCAAAAGAGCTAAACCCGAGTCTGTCGACTTGGTTTCAAACCAAGTCGACCAGGGCGACTAGCTATGCCGGCAGGGTGTTGCTAACTGCCAAGAGCGCAATCGTTGCTCCAGCCGGTATCGCGAGCGTTTTGAGTGAGGTGCCAGAGGCTAAAACCTTTAGTGGGCTGCCTGAGCACCTAAGGGCGCTTGAGCTAGAGGCCAGCCGTCTTGTTCCAGTAGAGCCTAAATATTCGCCCAACCAGTTACACAGTTAGCACCAAACCCGCCTGCCCGATCGGCAGACGGGTTTGGTTATTGATTATTAGAACTGCATGCCCTTTGTGAGGGCCCCAACTATTAGAAGGTTGGTGCCGCTGATGCGAGATGCCACCGGCGATGAAAGGAATACAACGCCTGCGGCTACCTCTTCGGCCGTTCCCATCCGGCCGGTGGGGTTTAGACCCATCGCCATGTTGAACAGGTCGCATTATCCGCTCACTAGTTAGTAAATGACACCTACAACTTGACCAAGCAGGCAACCGCAGTAATAAACGCCGCATCTGTCGTTGTCGGGCTCTGATTGGCGCCGATGATCAAGAACTTAGGAGGCGGGGAAATTGGGCTCAGCTAGATTGCAGCTAAAGCGTAGATGTCCAGCGACCGGGTTGCCGCCGAAGCCATAACCTTTCGAGAATTCAGTGACAAGTATCGACAAATGGCTTCAAGGTAGAGGTTGTTTTTGAAAGCGTCGGCACAGTAGCTCATTTTCTAAGCCTGAAGAGCTCAAGCTCAGACTACTCCTTGCTTTAGTCGGTGCTTCGAGTGGATCGGCGCCTCACTTTGGTCTTCAGCCGGCTAATTACCAAGAATCACCATTTGTAACGGGGCCAAACCTTGCCACTATGTCGCAACAGAAACAGAAACAGAACTTAGAGCCGAGGCTTTCGCTGTTTTTGGTGCGATCCTCGTGCGCCCTTTTCTAACGAGTCACAAAAAGATAGCTATTCGCCGACTCAGGTCAGGGACACATGGATCTTGAATCAAGGGGCTCGGCCGGAAAACTAGTCCAGATCCCGCCAGCTTGTCACCCGAGGCGCTAATAGATTGCCTGCGGCTAGGTCAGGCTAAGGCGGCATTTAATTGAAGTCGCTGTTTTGCATACACGATAGTGTCCGATGTCTGTTGGTGGTGTCAGGGTCTACCGGGATTCGAACCAAATTTTCGGAACTTTCAGCTTTCTTCTTGGCCCGTGCCCTGCGCGAGAGCTAGTCTGCTTGATAAATGTTTCTGCATTAGAGGCAGATACAGGGTGATTGTTGGATAAATCACGGCACCTTTTAGAACAAATCCCATCAAGACCTTTGGGTAACCGTAGTTTTTTTTGTTAGTCCTTTTTGTCGACTATAGAATCATAACTGAGCAAAATAAATCAAGTCGTGAGGAGGCGTCGAAAATGTACATTTCGGATGCCAAAAAATCTCGATTTTCACCTCGACTGATCGCTTTGGCGGCTTTGCTTGCGTTAGCTCTAGCGAGCCTGGTACCCATGCCGGCATCGGCTACTTACACAACCAGCGTGTCGGGTGCTAATACGACACTAACTTTCGGTTTTAAGGGCTCCATTGAGACCTTTACTGTTCCTGACAATGTCTCTGAAATTACAATCAGATTGGCTGGGGGCGAAGGGGGCCAGGGTGGTCTAGACAACAGCGGGCGTCCACCTCGCGAGGGTTTCAAAGGTGTTGTTTCCGGAATAGTCCCTGTGGCAGCTGGTCAGGTTATCTCTGTCGCAGTTGGTGCGCGCGGAGCGAAGCCAAGCACCACCGGCTCAGTCAGAGGAAGCGGAGGTACCTCCGGTGACTCCGCGGTTGCTAGAGGCGGCACAAGCCCTATCACCACTAAATATTCAGGAGGTTCAGGAGGTTCTCCAGGACCCAATGGTAGATCGGGATATGGAGGCTCCGGAGGCGCCGCGACCGTCGTTATGATCGGGACTGTGGCTGACCAAGATGCCAACGGGACGATCGTTGCCGGTGGCGCTGGAGGTTCAGGAGGTAGCGGATTCGGCGTGGCCCTCATTGGCCAAATTGGCAAGGATTTATTTTTAGCCAGGACTGATGACGCAGCCAATACCAACGGACAATTTGGACTTTACGCCAAAGCTGCATGCCTGTCCGTAGACAACTTTGGCAGCTGTGACGGCGGCGGTGGAGCGGGCGGCGGCGGCGGGGCTGCCGGTGGATCAAGAGGGGTGCTGGAATACGGTGCAGCTGGAAGTCGGGAGTGGTTTGGCCATGGAGGATTCCCCGGCGCCAATGCAACGGCGGATTACACCGGTCTGGTTGCTTCATACGACGCTTACACCTTTGCTGCAGATGATGGACAAATAAACGGTTTTGTCACAATCACTTACTCTTCCG
>JBDNID010000073.1:0-1570 GCA_041688475.1 Aquiluna sp. | reverse complement strand
TGAGAAACCATTTTCGCCAATAGCTCGTGAAGCTCCGTGACTTCGGGGCTTGTCAATCCGCTGGGCAGCACCTCATCGGCTAAAAACCTTCCGGTGGATGCACTTAGACCCGTTGGAATCAAACAAAGCTGAAGAATTTTCGCCAAATAGGAGGCCGTTGAGGTCTTACCGTTTGTACCGGTGACTCCAAAAAGCTGCATCCTGCTCGCGGGCTCATCGAATATTCTGGCTGCGATTGCGCCCGCGACCTTGCGCGGCTCAGGGTGTATCAAACAGGGAAGTTCCAAAAACTGGGCATGCTCCGCATCTGTGAGGATCGTGATTGCACCTCTTTTTACGGCTTTTTCCAGAAACTCAATGCCGTGATGCCTTGAGCCCTGAGCTGCAATATATAACGAGCCGGGACGGATTTCATCGGTGTGCAAAGCGACTTGGTGCAGCTCGAGAGAGGCACCAATTAATTCGAGCCCAAACTCATCGGCAAGCTTTTGTGCGCTGACCATTTAGCTCCCCGTTTTATCCGAGGGGATGTCGCGAGAGCTGGTTGTTGATGGTGGAATTCGATACTGCTTCAGCGCCTGCTGCATAATTGCCACAAAAGGCGGGGTGGCCTGAAGTGAGTTTGTCTCGCCTAATGGGCGAAAAATGCTTATGCCAACCACAAACTTTGGGTCATCAACAGGAGCGACTCCGTAAAAAGAGATGGCATAGCGCTCGCCATAGCCCCCAAGACCATCCTGAACCTGAGCGGTTCCCGTCTTTCCCGCCACTCGATAGCCAGCAATTTGCGCGTTTTTCCCAACTCCACCAAACTCAACCACTTTTTCCAAGAGCTCTAGGTTGAGGTTGGCGGTAGATTTTTTTATGACTTGGGTAGATTGTTGAGGAGTCGCCGCATAAAGCGTTCCATCCTCTTTTACACAAGAATCGACAAGAATTGGCGAAAGCCTGACTCCATCATTAGCGATGGCCTGGAAGGCGCTGGCCATTTGCATGGTGGTCACCGAGATGCCTTGACCATATAGCGTTGCGTAATTGGTCATCTTGTCCCACTGCTTGGATGGGTGAAGGATGCCGGAACTTTCTCCCTCAAATCTCAGTGCGGTCGCTGCACCAAAGCCAAAGCGCTTCAGGTAGTCGAAACGCGTCTGGCTATCCACCTTGATGCCAAATTTCGACATACCGGTGTTGGATGAGTACCTGAGTACTCCGGCCAAAGTGAGAGTGAAATCCTCGTGCGAGAAACTGTCTTTGATTGAACCCCCCGGGAAATCTAAGTCCATAAAATCCGGAGCAATAACAGTATCGCGCTCACCAGCTTTTCCAGTGTCTAGCACAATGGCGCTAGTGACTGCCTTCATGATTGAACCGGGCTCAAAAGCGGTTTGAAAGATCCTTGATCCACGATCAATTGCCAGGGTTGCTCCCGGGTCATTGGGGTCAACCGACGGCGCCTCAGCGGCCGCCAAGACTCTGCCCGTCTCCACCTCGAGCACAATGGCGGTTGCCCACTCGGCCGAAAGCTCGTTTACCGCATTAGCTAAAACCTGCTGTGCGAAAAATTGCAAGT
>JBDNID010000072.1:0-1790 GCA_041688475.1 Aquiluna sp. | reverse complement strand
CCCCAGGTGATCATCAGCAAAATCAAAAAAGATCCAGTGATATAAGAAGACACGCTAAAAAGCTTTATTACAGAGCGAACTTTGGGGATTTGAGAGATAGAAGGACCGGCCATGATTCCCAGTTTACTTGGCTTATAAAGATGCAAGCTCTTCAAGCACAACAGGCTTGGCTGCCTCCGCCGAAGTTTGAGCCAAAGCAAGCTGGGCAACCCCTCTGGCTTGCTTCAGGCTCACTGCACTCAGCGCATTGCGAACCACGCCAACCTGAGACTTAGATGCCGAAAGCGACTGGAACCCAAGGCCCGCAAGAACAATGGCGAAGGCGGGGTCCGAGGCACTCTCGCCACAAACACCTGAACTAATACCAACCTCGGCACTATCCGAGGCAATCTTTTCGAGCATGCGAATCAGAGCTGGCTGCCACGGGTTCATTAGAGCTCCGAGCCCAGCGTTCATTCGATCCGCCGCGAATAGATACTGCGACAGATCGTTTGTACCGACTGAAATGAAGTCCAGTTGGCCCTTTAGGTCCTTAATCGTCATGGCGATCGAGGGAGTTTCGACCATAATTCCGACCTTGTATTCGCCATGAGCTCGGGCCAACTCTGCGAATTCCAAAGCCTCTTGAACGGTGGAAATCATCGGTGCCATGACCCACACTTCACGGCCAGATTCTTTTCTCGCACTCTCGAGGCTCGCCAGCTGGTCGATGATGAAATCCTTGTGGTTTTGAATCAACCTGAAGCCGCGAATCCCGAGCGCCGGGTTCTCCTCTTGCGGCATCTCTAAAAATGGCACCGGCTTATCCGAGCCAGCGTCAATGGTCCGCACCACGATTGGGCCCTCCGGTGCCGCCTTCAGGATTTCGGTATAACTTTGGGTTTGTTTTTCCCTTGTTGGCTGATATTTTTCCGATAGGTATAAAAGCTCCGTCCTAAAAAGCCCAACCCCGGCAGCGCTGGAAGCGGCCGCGGCAATCGCATCCTCAAGTGAACCAATATTTGCTCGAACCGGAATGATCGGATCTAGTGATTTAGGAACGAAACTAATTGCGGTTGTGGCCTGTGAGTCCTTACCGTCTAACACCACGCGGTCGCCAACCGGATCGACTAAAACCAACTGACCATCTAAAAGATCCTTGGCCCCGGCGCAAGAGACCACTGCCGGAATGGACCTGGAGCGACAAATGATTGCGGTGTGACTGGTGGGTCCACCCTTTATTGTTATGACCCCAACCACCGCCTTGGTGAACTGGGCCGTGTCGGCGGGAGAAAAATCATCTCCCACAATAACGAAACTGCCCTGAGTCGGAATCTCAAGCCCCAAAGAAATGCCGAAGATATCTGCCGCCACCCGCTTAGCTAAATCTTTTAGATCGATCAGTCGCTCTTCAAACGCCTCATCCCCAGCGAATAGCTCACCGAACTCATCCACCGCTAAATCAATCGCGGTTGCCGCGTTCCAGCCGGCTTCGATCTGCAAATTAGCCGCTTCGAAAAGCTCTTCATCCTCAAGCATCATCTTCAGGGCTTCTAGAATCTCCGCCGAGGTTCCCCCTGCCCTAAGGGCAAGCTCATCCAGGCCAACTGCAACATTAGATATTGCGGCCCTGAGGGCCTCAACCTCTTTTTGAAAATCCCCAAGGTGCTTTGCGGCGCTGGGTAAATCCTGATGCGGGCGAATTCGCAGCACTTCGGCCACAACCGCCTCAAGGCCAACGCCCAAGCCGGTTAGAACTGTTCCTGACTCCAAGGTCACAATCAACCCTTGATGAAGTCTTGAATCTGATG
>JBDNID010000071.1:0-3711 GCA_041688475.1 Aquiluna sp. | reverse complement strand
AGCCATTTCAGGAAACAGTCAAACTGATTCGACAATTACTATTCGGGTGGAATGGGTGCTGTTTTATCCTCAGGCCGCGCCCTTCTTTCTGAACGCGAACCCAAATTAAACGTCGAGCCGAAGCCTAAGAATAAGAATCCAGCTGCTGCCCAAGCCGCCCACTTGGCACCATCGGTGAAGGCGTCACCGGCCGCTTTAGTGATCTTCTCAGCCATCTCTTCCGAGACCTGCTGAGCCACCAAGTCCGCATTTAGGGTCGGAATTGCAGAACCAGCGGAGTCAACCACCGCTTCGACAACCGCAACACTTTGAGATTGTGATATGTCTAGGTCAGACAGTCGATTCTCAAGCGATGCTTGAGTACCTGTAAACAGCAGGGTCCCCAGAACCGCGATGCCTAGAGCGGAACCGACCTGGCGAACTGTGGACTGGGATCCAGAGGCTTGGCCCGTGTTCTGCATTGGCACATCCACCATGATTACCCCGGTGAGCTGCGCGGTTGCAAGACCAATACCCAATCCGTAGATGAACAAGAAGGGCGCAAGAATGCCCCACCCTGTTTCCGCTGACGCGAAGATTGCAATCCCTGCGACCCCAATTAGCTCAAGGAGCACTCCAAGTTGAACTGCTCTCACCGCTGGCAGCTTGCCAGAGAGCGCGCCGCCGACACCAGAGGCTGCAAAGGCCCCACCGGCTAGCCAAAGAAGCACAAGACCCGCAGAGACCGGGCTCAGGCCCAAAACATTCTGAAGCCAAAGTGGAATCGCGAATAGAATGCCGAATTCACCCATCGAAATAATCAATGCGGCAATCGAACCGTTTCTGAATGAACCGATTTTAAATAAAGCAAAGTCAAGTAGCACATTCTTTTTTTGCTTTTCGCGGTGGCGTTCCCAGATTACGAATAACACGGCGGTGACTATAAAGATTGCCAGCGCAACCGGAACCGGCGAGAGACCGGTTTCCTGCCAAGAGAATGATCCAATTTGGAGCTGGTTGTTTGGATTCACTTCCCACCAGCCATAAACCCTGCCCTCGATAAGGCCAAAGACCAAGGTCGAGAACATCACCACCGAGATTGCCGCTCCGACTAGGTCAATACCGCCCGAGCGCTGTGGAGACTTGGATTCTTGGATAAATATCAAAAGCCCGACCAGAATCAATATGCCAAGTGGCAGGTTGATCATGAACGCCCAGCGCCAGCTGAAGTCGGTGGCTAGCCAGCCACCAAGAACCGGCCCAACCGCGGCCATGCCGCCGATTGTGGCACCCCACACACCAAAAGCAATGCCCCGCTCTCTGCCCTGGAATGTCGCGTACACTAATGAAAGCGTGGTCGGCAGCACCATGGCGCCACCAACGCCTTGAATCACTCGAGCCATAATCAAGGCCGATGCGGAGTCGGTGAGTCCAGCCCAAACCGATGAAGCGATGAAAATTACGATTCCAATCATCAGTAATCGCTTGCGACCAATTCGGTCGCCAACCGAACCAAAAACCAGCAATAGCGACGCGACAACTAACACGTAGCTTTCTTGAACCCACTGCACCTCGGTTGAACTTAGACCCAGGTCATTGATCAGAGCGGGGAAGATGGTGTTGACGATGGTGCCATCGATGATGACCAGCGAGATTGCGAGCGAGATAAAAACAAGACCGACCCAACGGTTTTTAGCGTTTGCCATTTGTTACCTAATTTCCTTTTTAGTCTTATCCAAGAGCCAGAAGGACGCATGCCCCCAAGGCAATTCCAATTCCAACCGCTTGTAAAAGCGCGATTCGTTCTTTTAGCACGATTCGCGCTAGCAAAATAGTTCCAACCGGGTAAAGCGATGTCAAAACTGCCGCTATGGCCAGGGCTCCCTGCCGGGTTGCCACCAAAAAAGCGATGTTTCCAATCACGTCACCGGTTCCAGCTAAAAAGATTAGCCCTATTAGCCGAAGATTTTTGATTTCAGTCTCAATAAAGGGTTTCGCCCTGTTTCTGAGCCAAACTGCTACTAGGGCGGAGAGCAGTAGAAGGATACCCACGCTGCGCATAACTACCAAGGGGCCGAGTCCGGAATCCTTTTCGGTGGCATCTAAAAATAAAAATATTCCAGAGAAGCTCAGCCCGGCCGCGACCGAATAGAGAATCGCCCGAGTTGAGGGCAATCTGACCTTGGAGCTCGGCACAAAAGCGACCATAACAATCGCAAGCAGAATTAGGCCTATTGCTACTCCCGCGAATGCGTTGAGTTTTTGGCCAAGGGAAACATCGACAATCACCGGCACTAATGCGCTCAGCACGGCGATGAATGGGCTGACAATCGAAATTGGCCCCAGAGCCAGAGCCTGATAAAGGCAGGTGATGGCTATGGCCGAGCAAAAACCCGCAAACACCCCGAGCTGCAGAGTGCTGGCGGAAAAATCAGAACCGATAGAAAGCGAAGCAATTAGGGCAATCGTCAGCCCAACACTGAAGGAGAAGACGGTTACTGTCAGAGCGCGGACTTTTTTCGCGGCGAGTGCTCCAAAAAAATCGGCATACCCATAGGAAAAGGCGGATAGCAAACCAAAAACAATGGTCACTATCCGCCTTCCAATCTGTGGCTCCGACCGGCGTCGATCCGGTGACCTAACGATTTTCAGTCGTTCGCTCTACCTACTGAGCTACAGAGCCTGGAGAGTGATCCCCATTCGCAATATAAATAGTGCGAAGCGACCCTGAAGGGACTTGAACCCGCGACCTCCGCCGTGACAGGGCGGCGCGCTAACCAACTGCGCTACAGGGCCAGAACGGTACAACTAGCATCACCAAGTGACCCCAACGGGATTCGAACCCGTGCTACCGCCGTGAAAGGGCGGCGTCCTAGGCCACTAAACGATGGGGCCGGAAGCTGGCAACTCCAGAAGCACCGAAGCAAACACTACTGGATTTTTGGCATGTTGTGCAACACAAACCTGACTCTCAGGTAATACTTTAGACTTTGTGTAAGATTTTGAAATGATAGTAGGTGCGCGGTTGTCTTCGGCAAAGAAGATTTTGGTCTCATTAGCTGGCCTTGGCGTTCTACTTAGCACTATTGCTTTGTCACCGGCCTACGGCGTTCCTGACTACCCCACCGCTGCCGAAGTGGCCACCGCGAAAGCTAATGTTCAAACAAAAAAACAGATGGTTACCCGCATTGAGGGAATTTTAGATGAGCTGCAATCAGAGGCGAATGCTCTTGAAAAAATAGCGCTGGTAAAAAACGAGCAGTTCAACCAGGCCACCAAGTTAGTGAATGACATGTCTTCAAAGGTCTTAGACCTAGAGCAAAAGGTCACTGAGGCTGCCGATCAGGCAACTCTGGCTCAGGAACAGCTCGGCCAGATCGTGGCTCGGATGTATCGCCAGGGTGGCAGCGCAGATACATCGCTCGAACTTTTTTTCAACCCAGATAGCTCGGAGCAGCTGTTATACCAGCTTGGTACACAGCGCATCATCGCCCAGCGAACCGACTCCATCTACCAGGCGGCCCTTGACAAGCAGGCTCAAGCCAAAGAGCTAGCCAATGAGCTATCGGCGGCTAGAACCGAACTACAGGACAGAGAAGCCGGAGCCAAGAAGCTCTACCAAGAAGCCCAGGACGCCGCAAACGCCGTCATCTCCAAGGTAAGTCAGTCTGAGCGCGAGCGAGCCAGCATGATGAATCAACTAGAGTCCTTGACCGACACCGCTTCGGATCT
>JBDNID010000070.1:0-7695 GCA_041688475.1 Aquiluna sp. | reverse complement strand
TACCGAGGGCGTTTGCCTCGATCAGCTCCTGGCCGGAAACAAGAACTGAATCGACGAATCGTCCCTGCGGAGATGTGATTTTTAAAGGCGAATTTTTGAAGTCTTTGTTAAATCGATTTGCTATTCGTCGAACGCTGTGACCCTCGGGCATTTATTAGTAGCTAACCAATCCGGTTTGTTCAAATAGCGAGATTTTTCCTATTCGGCGAACATGACGCTCGTCATTAGAAAAACCCGCTCCGATAAAAATCTTCACCAGCTCAAGGACCTCAGCTTGAGAATGTTGCCTCGCACCCAATGCGCAGACATTGGCATCATTATGGTCCCTGGCCAAGGCGGCAGTCTCCGGATTCCAAATCAGAGCCGCGCGAATCCCAGACACCTTATTTGCGACGATTTGCTCACCGTTTCCGCTGCCTCCGAGCACAATGCCCAGTGCCTCAATCCCCCTGGATTGGTCTTGGGCAACACCTTGAGCGCAGGCTATGCAGAAGCCAGGATAGTCATCGAGGGCGTCATAAACCAAAGGGCCATGATCAATCATTTCATGTCCCATTATTGAGAGCTCATTCACCAAATAGGCGCTGAGCTCCATGCCGGCGTGGTCAGTGGCGATGTGGATTCGCATGTCTTCCTAACTATTGAAAAAAGAGCCGATTACTTTTGAAGAGTGGATCACCACCATAAAGCCTAAAACCAGATCGCGAGCTATTTTCGCTCCAGGCTACCTTTAGTGAATCTCAGCAATAAAGACGCGGTGAAAGCTGTAATTAATACGTAGGTCAGCGTCAGGGCCTGAAGCTCAAACCCAATCACGATTGGGGCCGCCAGGGCCGCGATAACCATGGAGAACTCGCCTCTTGGAATCAAAAACCCCGTAACCCTAAGTGCGCTTGACTTATCGCTCATGTCCCTAGTTATCCACCAACCAACTGCGTACTTTCCAGCAATCCCAAAAATTGAAAGCAAAATGGCTAGCGGCAGGACGGCCGGAATATCAGCTGGGTCGGTTGTGATTCCAAAAAACAAAAAGAAGATTGCAGCAAAGATGTCTCTAATTGGGGTCAATTTCGCACGTGCCGTTTCGGCTATCGCGCCCGTAAGCAGAAGCCCCAACAAAAAAGCCGCGACCACGCCTGAAAAACCAATCATGTCCGCTAGTCCTGCCGCCAAAAGCGCAGCTCCAAAAACCGTCAGAAGAAGCCCTCCGGGGACGTTCGGATCAAGAACCTTGACTAGCTTCGCAGAGCCTTTAAAGCTCAGCAAGATAACCAATCCGGTAATCACCAAGGCGATTGAGACCGAAATTAAGCCGCTAACTGCAGAGACTCCCAGCACCACCGAAGTTAAAAGAGGAAGGTAGGGGGCGAGAGCGAGATCTTCGAAAACTAAAATCCCAATCGCGCGCTTTGAAACCTCTGAGCGCTGAACACCCATTTCCTTAATTAGCTGGGCCCCAATCCCCGAGGAGGAAACATAGGTGATACCCGCGAGTGCAAGTGCTGCCCCGGGGCCCCAACCTAAAATAATCGCAATGACAAAACCGGGAATCGCATTGGCTAGAACATCGACAAGACCCGCCGACTTGCGTTCCTTAAAAGCCTTGGACAGATCGTAGGAGCTGTACTCGAGCCCTAGAAGAAGTAAGAGCATGATTGCTCCGATTTGAGCGCCGGTGGTCAGGAACTCTTCGCTTAGAGAAAGGGGAATCAGTCCGCCGTCGCCTAGAGCCAAACCCATAAGCAAATAGAGCGGAACCACCGAAAACTTCAATCGGCTCGCTATAAATGCCACAATCCCTAGCGCCAAAAGAGCTGCGCCAATTTCCGCCAGAAGTGCCGAAGTTTGCAGGTCGGTGCTGGCCGAGAGGAAGTGATGTGGCATGGTCCATTATCTCGGAACTTCCTTTGGTTATTTGCCTCTAGGCTGGTTGTAACAAACACTTATTGGAGTGAAAATGCCAGGCGAAAATCTAACCCGCAAGGAAGCATCCGATCGTGCGAGCAAGATACACGTCCATAAGTACCTAGTTGAACTAGATGTCACAGTTGATGAAAAGACCTTCCGGAGCAGGACCACGGTTCATTTTGATAGCAATATGCATGGATACGAGAGCTTTATCGATGCGCAAATGGCTTCAATTCAATCAATCGAGCTCAATGGCGAAGCCTTAGACCCAAAGACTAATTCGGATAAGAACCGAATTCAACTGCCCAACTTACAAAATCAGAATATCTTGATTGTCACCGCCTTGGGCAAATATTCGAACACTGGCGAAGGACTGCACCGCTTTGTCGACCCGGTAGACCAAGAGGTTTACCTCTATACCCAATTTGAGGTTCCCGACTCGCGTCGCGTGTTTGCTGTTTTCGAACAGCCCGACCTCAAGGCGAACTTCGAATTCAAGATCACCGCAAGTTCCAAGTGGCAAGTAATCTCCAACTCCCCCACCCCGGAGCCTAAACAACTTGGCGAAGAAAAAGCTCTCTGGGAGTTCGCTCCAACTCCGAGAATTTCAAGCTACATCACCGCACTGATTGCAGGCCCATACTCAATTTGGCGGGATGAACTCACTTCACTCAGTGGGCTTCAGGTTCCGCTAGGAGTCTTCTGCCGCTCGAGCCTCTCTGAATATATGGATGCTGACTATATTTTCGAAAAAACCAAGCAGGGATTTAAATTTTATGAAGAGCTGTTCGATGTTCCGTATCCATTTGAGAAATACGACCAACTGTGGGTGCCGGATTTCAACGCCGGGGCTATGGAAAATGCCGGGGCAGTCACCTTCACCGAGTCCTACGTATTTCGCTCGGCAGTGACCGATGCGACTAAGGAGCGCCGGGTCGTAACCATCTTGCACGAACTGGCCCACATGTGGTTTGGCGATTTGGTAACTATGCGCTGGTGGAACGATCTTTGGCTGAACGAATCTTTCGCGGAGTATGCGTCGACCTTGGCCACTGCGGAAGCGACCGAGTGGACCGAAGCATGGACCACCTTTGCGTCCCTTGAAAAAAACTGGGCCTACCGCCAAGATCAACTACCCTCCACTCACCCGATTGTTGCCGAAATAAACGACTTAGAAGATGTCCAGGTGAACTTTGACGGCATCACCTACGCCAAAGGGGCCTCGGTTCTGAAACAAATGGTCGCTTGGGTTGGCCAGGAGCCCTTTATGAAGGGCGTTTCCAACTATTTCAAAAAACACCAGTGGTCCAACACCGAGCTACCGGATCTTTTGGTGGAACTAGAAAAAGAGAGTGGTCGCGACCTCAAGGCTTGGTCAAAACTATGGCTTGAAACAGCTGGTGTAAACACTTTGAAGCCGGAGATTGAATACGATTCGCAGGGCCTAGTGAGCTCGTTTAAGGTTATTCAAACTGCTATCGCAGACTACCCAACGATAAGGCCGCACCGCATGGCCATCGGGTTCTTCGAGCTCAATGATGGGACCCTGGATCGCTTCCATCAGGTGGAGGTGGACATTGATGGATCAGTAACTGAAATCAAAGAATTAGTGGGCGTCAGAAAACCAGATCTTGCTCTCCTAAACGACTTAGACCTCGCCTACGCCAAAATTCGACTAGACGAGAGTTCTAGAGAAGTCGCACTGGCTAATCTGTCGGGCATCAAAGACTCACTTGCAAGAACTCTGGTTTGGACCGCTGCGTGGGATGCCACCCGTGATGGTGAAGCGCCAGCTCGGGAATTCATCGAATTGATACTGACTCACATTGGCCATGAGACCGAGTCCACCACGATGCTTACCCTGCTCCGTCAGCTTGTGACCACCGGAAATTTATATGTCTCTCAAAGTTGCAGGAATACAACTCTCGAGCTAATTGCCGGCGGACTCATAAAGCTTGCGGATGTGGCAAAAGCCGGTTCGGACTCCCAACTCCAGTTCACCAAATATGTGCCACAATTCGCAAGAACTGCCGCTCAGCTGGATTGGGTTCAGTCTCTTCTGACCGGGACCAGAGCCCTGGAGGGTCTGATAATTGACCAAGATGTTCGCTGGGAATTGTTAAATGGGTTAGTTGTGGGAGGTCGTTACGGTCAAGCTCAAATTGATGCAGAGCTAAAGCGCGACAACACCGCCAATGGGCAAAAATTCGCGGCTGCGGCAAAGGCTGGGATTCCAAGCGCCGAAGCAAAAGCTGCAGCTTGGACCACGCTGGTAGAGACTGAGGACTACTCAAACACTCTGATCAACTCCGCTTCGATGGCGTTTGGTAGGGTGAATGACCCGGCGTTATTGGAGCCCTACATTCAAAAGTACTTGGACGCCGCTCAAGGAATATGGGACTCTCGCAGTTACCAGATAGCGGCCTATCTACTCAACAACCTCTACCCAATTGGCCTGGCGAATCAGGTCTTAGCGGATGCCACTCGCGCTTTTATTGAAAAGCCCGAAGTCAAAGCAAAGCCCGCATTTAGAAGAATTTTGGTAGAGAATCTTGCAGGTCTTGAGCGGGGCCTAAAGGCCCAAAAAGTAGATAGTTAGGAAATTATGGACTGGCAAGCAATCATGGATCAATGGTCACTTCTGATCAACATTGGAATCATCCTTTTGGCTGCTATTGCTGTGCGACTGGCCCTAAAGCTTGCCGCCAAAAGAATCGTGAAAAGCATTGTCTCTGGAGTTAAAATTCCGCGCAGGGGTCAGAAAATAGAAAAACCAGTCAATGACCAAAGACTCACCCAGAGAACCCGGACGATTGCATCGGTTCTGGACAAAGTCGCAACTTGGGTGATTGCCATAACCGCAGTTGTGATGGTCCTTTCTGAATTTGGGGTGAACGTCGGAGCGCTAATTGCGGTTTCTACCATTTTGGGCGCCGCCATTGGTTTTGGATCTCAATCACTGGTCAAAGATATTCTCGCCGGCATCTTTATAGTGTTTGAGGACCAATACGGGGTAGGAGACTGGGTCGACCTGGATGGTACCTCCGGCGAGGTGGAACGACTCGGCCTCCGAATCACCGAGCTCAGGGATATACACGGAGCACTCTGGTTTATTAGAAACGGAGAGATTCTCAGGGTCGGAAACTCCTCTCAGGAGTGGGCCAAGGCTTTATTGGATCTCCCCTTTGCCTACGATAATGATGTGGACGAGGTGCAAAATATTATTATTCAAGTCGCCAAGGAGCTCGAAGCCTCCGAAAAGTTCGGGAAAGACATCACTGAGGAAGTCGAAATTCAAGGCATGATGCATTTCTCGGGCGAACAGTTTGTAATTCGAGTGGCCCTGAAAACTCTGCCGAATAGGCAGTGGGCTGTAAGCCGCGAACTCAGACGTAGACTCAAAAATGCATTTGATGCAAATGGCATCACGCTCCTACAGGCGTCAAAAATCAACCTAGCCAAATAGTGAGCACTTTTTTTGAAAGAGTCGGTGGAGCCGGGGTCTTTGAGAAACTAACCAAGGAGTTTTATATTGGTGTGGCGAGCGATCCACTTCTAAAGCCAATGTATCCGGAGGAGGATCTGGGTCCCGCAGAGCGCAGACTCAAGATGTTTCTGGAACAGTATTGGGGCGGGCCTGATACCTACAGCCAAGAACGAGGGCATCCGCGATTACGCATGAGACATTACGCATTCAAAGTGAGCCCCAAGGCCAGGGATGCTTGGCTTCATCACATGAGAAATGCGGTTGGCACTCTAGGGCTTTCTCAGCTCGACGAAGCTGAACTTTGGGAGTATCTCGAACGCGCAGCACATTCGCTACTGAACACCTTCGAGGACTAAGTAATCCTGAAGCTCTCCTTCGAGAGCACGTGACCGTGCTGAGTGGACAAGCGAACCCAGCCCCTGGTGCGATAAACAGTAATTTTTTCGCCCTTTTTCATAAACCCCAGCCCCGCTAATGCGAAGGCCGCGGCGGACGGGAAGTTGAATTCCAAACCGACCGATTTTCCCCAAATTTGAAGACGCACCTTTCCTGCGATTGCGCTACCAATACTCTCGGGAAGCGTCGCAGCGACCTCGGCAATGCCCTCCTTCGCCCACTGGGTTATCTGCGACTGGGGTATTTCGCCGGTTTGCTCCCAGCCTTCTCGTGGAGGAGTGACGCCAGTCCAAGCAGCACGTCGCGAATTTGGAGGCAGCCGCAACTCTAGGGTTTGGGCCAACGAATCCGAAGCCAGTCGATCTAATAGCGCGGAAATTGAAAAGGCAGCATCCAACTCGACGGACTTGGCCAATCGCATAGTCCTTAGCCCGATAACTGTTGGGCCATCGCCCAGTAAGTTACCCGAAAAAATCGGCGACACATAAATGGCCAAAACATCACCAAAACAGCGCAGCTTGACCAAACCCTCTAGGTCTAGTCGTTTGGCTTTGGTCAGGTAGGACTCAAGGTCAGCCAAATCTTGTTGATCCTGGAAAAAAAGTGAATTAGTCATTTCGGTATCTAAACTAGCTAACGAATCGAGGCCAGATGCAAAATCCAGAAATCCCATCCGACCCGGTAGCTGATTTGGTGGATGTTCTAGATCTACAAAGGGTCTCCGAAACCGAGTTCGTGGGCCGAACCCAGTGGATGCCTCATGGCCGAGTATTTGGCGGCCAAGTTCTAGCGCAGTCGCTCATCGCAGCGACCCTTACGGTCCCGGAACACCGTTTTGTGCACAGCCTCCACTCTTATTTTCTTAGACCCGGCGACGTTTCAAAAGACATCAATTTCTCCGTGGAAATCCTCCGTGATGGCCGAAGCTTTAGTGCAAGACGGGTTCATGCGATCCAGGACGATAAGCCAATCTTCTCCATGATTGCTAGTTTTCAAGACCTAGATTCTGGACTCGATCATCAAGACCAGATGCCCGAGGGGCTCCCCCAACCAGAATCACTACCTTCGGCCCAAGACCTTTTGGGTTCCTTGGATCACCCGGCGGCAAAGTACTGGTCAACTGCTAGGCCATTTGATATCCGCCACATAGAGCCCGCTGTTTACCTACGCCCGGCCAAAGTTCAGGTGGCCAAGCAAATGCTGTGGTTCAAGGCTTTCTCTCAGCTTCCCGATAGCGCCCTGGTCCAAAGCGCAGCCCTTGCTTATGCGAGTGACTACTCGATTCTTGAGCCGGTATTGCGAAAGCACCAGCTCAGCTGGGCCGTGCCCGGACTCAGCTCAGCGAGCCTTGATCATGCAATGTGGTTTCACAGGCCGGCCAAGGTTGACCAGTGGCTTTTGTATGTTCAAGAGTCCCCTTCGGCCCAAGGCGGCAGAGGGCTCTCCTTTGGCAAGATTTTTAGCCAAGCCGGTGAACTTGTTGCGAGTGTCGCTCAAGAAGGAATGCTGCGTGTCCCTTTTAAAAGCTCTTAGTCTCTAGTCAACCTTCGGTAAGTGGAACGGTGCGGCTTGGCAGCGTCTGCACCCAAGCGAGAAATCTTGTTCTCTTCGTAAGCGTCGAAGTTTCCCTCGAACCAGTGCCACTGATCAGGCTTTTCGTCTGTGCCCTCGTAGGCCAAGATATGAGTCGCCACCCTGTCTAAAAACCAGCGATCGTGTGTGATCACGACGGCGCAACCGGGGAATTCCATCAATGCATTCTCTAAGGAGGCCAAGGTCTCTACATCGAGGTCGTTTGTTGGCTCATCCAAAAGCAAAAGGTTTCCGCCCTGCTTGAGCGTCAAGGCCAAGTTCAGGCGATTTCGCTCGCCACCTGATAAAACTCCAGCTTTCTTCTGCTGGTC
>JBDNID010000069.1:0-2817 GCA_041688475.1 Aquiluna sp. | reverse complement strand
GCCTTCCAGCTCCTTCAAGGCATAGAGACCTTGCCCCAGCGCATGAAAGACCACGTGTCAAACGCCAGGGCAGTTGCCGAATGGCTCGACGGCGATAAGCGGGTGAGCTGGATTTCCTACTCGGGATTGAAATCACATCCTGATTACAAGCTGGCCAAAAAATATGCGCCTGAGGGCCCAGGATCGGTGTTCTCCTTTGGTGTTGAGGGTGGACGAAGAGCCAGCGAGACGCTCATCAACAATGTTCAACTGATTAGCCACCTTGCAAACATTGGCGATGCGAAAAGCCTCATCATTCACCCCGCATCGACTCTCTATCGTCAGCTCGGCCCAGACCAACTAGCAGCAGCGGGAGTGCCCGAGGATTTGATCAGAATTAGCGTGGGAATTGAGGACATCGAAGACATCCTGTGGGACCTGGACCAAGCCCTGCATATAGCCACCGGGAGGAAAAGATGAGCTATCGAGAACCAACCGCGAAGGAACGCCTCGGTATTTTGCAGTCATCAAAAAGCGTTGCCATAGTCGGGGTATCTTCCAATCGCTCCCGATCCAGTTATTTCGTTGCAAGCTACCTGAACGGCGGAAGCTACTACAGGGTCTACTTCGTGAATCCAATGATTGATACCTTATTTGATCAGAAGGTTTACAACTCGCTTTCCGAGCTTCCCGAGGTTCCTGACATTGTTGACGTGTTCAGAAAGTCGAGCGAGACCCCGGGCATCCTGGATGAGGCAATATCACTGGGCGCCAAAACAATGTGGCTCCAGCTTGGCGTGACGAATGAGGAGGTCAGTCAGCGTGGAGCAGCGGCCGGCCTGGACGTTGTGATGAATCGCTGCCTAAAGATTGAGCACGCCCGCTTTCACGGAGGCCTCCACCTGGCTGGTTTCAACACTGGCGTGATTAGCTCAAAGCGGGCAAGCAGTTGAGGCTCAAAGCTCCCGAACTGATTGGCGATACGTGGTTTGGTACGGCCAACGCACGCCTGGGCATCGAAGATTTTCGGGGCCGATTTTTGCTTCTCGATTTTTGGACCCTGTGTTGCGTCAATTGTCACCACGTGCTCGCCGAGCTGAGAGCTGTGGAGGAAAAGTTTGAGGCCGTGCTCACGGTGGTCGGCGTTCACTCACCGAAATTCGAATACGAAAAGCTGCCGGAGTCAGTGGCTGCTGCGATTTCACGGCACGAGATTGAGCACCCGGTTCTGAACGATCCAAACATGGCTACCTGGAAAAGCTATGGCGTCAGGGCCTGGCCAACCCTCGTCTTAGTGGACCCAAGAGGCGACATCATCGCCACCTTTTCGGGAGAAGGCCATGCTCATGCAATTTCGGCGCTATTGGAAAAACTGATTCCTGAGTATCAAGCTAGCGGCGAGCTGGTTAGCGGTGAGGGCCTCTACAAAGCACCGAAGCCAAGCCATTCATTTCTCAAGCAGCCTGGCAAAGTAGCGGTTATCCCGGAGGGCTACCGGCACCTACTGGGTGGTGCTGATCTTTTGGTCAGTAATAGCGGCGGCCACGACCTTGTTGCCGTGTCATCCGAAGGTTTGGACACTCCGATTGCACGCATTGGCTCGGGTTCCCGAGGAACCCTAGACGGCTCGTGGGACACTGCTCAATTTGCCGAACCCTACGGCGTAGTCTTTCTGGATCCCGAATTGGCCCAGAAATTAGAGGCCCATCTGATTATTGCTGACACGGCGAACCACCTGATTCGTTCGGTGAACCTCGAGACCAAATCGGTGACAACACTGGCCGGCACCGGATTACCGTGGATGCACAATGACCCTACTTCTGGAGCTGCAAGATCGATAAATATCTCAACCCCTTGGGATGTGGAAATCTTTCAAGGCCAGCTCGTTATTGCCATGGCCGGTGAACACCGGATTTGGAAATACGATGTCGATTCCCAGACACTCGGTATTTTTGCCGGCACGACAAACGAAGGTCTGGTGGATGGCTCTTCAGACACAGCGTGGTTTGCTCAGCCCTCCGCTGTGGTGGCATCGAAGGTGACACCGGGAAGATTATGGATTATCGATGCGGAGACTTCCGCACTGAGGTTCTGGCAGAACGACCACATCAGCTCTGTTGTCGGCAAAGGCCTCTTTGATTTTGGTCACCTTGATGGCTTGGCCCAGGATGCGCTTCTTCAGCACCCACTCGGTCTCAGTGAATTACCGGACGGTGATTTACTCATCGCCGACACCTATAACCGTGCCGTGAGAAGGTATTCACCGAAAACAGGCAGCGTTTCGACCATTGCCAGGGACCTCTCGGAACCAAGTGATGTGGACATCATCACTACGGCGAAGGGGCCAATGCTGGTCGTAGCGGAGACCGCCGCAAATCGAGTCGGTCTTGTACCGATTGAGTTGGGCGTATTAGTCCAGGAGGATGCGCTGCGAACCGTAAGGGCGCCGCTTCGAGTCAAGTCTGGCGCCGCAACCATAGAAGTCACTTTCACTGCACCGCCTGGCCAAAAACTTGATGCAAGATATGGCCCATCTACATATTTGGTCGTGAGTGCAACCCCAAAAGAGTTTCTACTCTCGGGCGGTGGGGGAGGGCACGAACTGAGAAGACAGATAACAGTTACTAGCGAAATAAGCGAAGGGGTGCTTCACATCTCAGCTAAGGGAGCGTCCTGCGATATTGCCGAAGAAGCCGCGCAGTGCCATATCCATCAGCAAGACTGGGGAATTCCCCTAGAACTCGGTGAGGACGGAGCGAGCCTCATTGAGCTAATTCTTTCTGGGGAGTGATGAAGGGTTTGGTGACATCTACCATGTGAACAACGGAAGGTGTTCCT
>JBDNID010000068.1:0-3393 GCA_041688475.1 Aquiluna sp. | reverse complement strand
GTTGGACAGCACCAGATGTGGTCCGCGCAGTTTATTAAATACGAACGGCCAAACTCTTGGTTGAATTCAGGCGGCGCTGGAACCATGGGTTACTCGGTTCCAGCGGCAATGGGTGCCAAGGTTGCTCAGCCTGAGCGCTTAGTTTGGGCAATTGATGGCGATGGCTGTTTCCAGATGACCAACCAGGAGCTAGCCACCTGCACAATTAACAATATTCCAATCAAGGTTGCCATTATTAACAACTCTTCATTGGGAATGGTTAGGCAGTGGCAAACCCTGTTTTACGATAAGCGCTACTCGAACACCGATTTACATACCGGCACCGACACCCAAATGGTGCCGGACTTTGTAAAGCTCGCTGAGGCCTATGGCTGTTTGGCAATTAGAGTGGAGCGCGAAGAAGATGTTGACGCCGCTATCAAACTCGCTATCGCAACAAACGATCGACCGGTGGTAATTGATTTCATTGTGGGTCGCGATGCCATGGTTTGGCCAATGGTTGCAGCCGGTGTTTCAAACGATGCGGTGCAATATGCTCGAGATGCAAGGCCGGTATGGGAAGGGGATGAGTAAAGATGTCTCAGCACGTACTCTCACTTCTGGTAGAAAATAAGCCAGGTATCCTGACCAGAGTTGCAGCGCTTTTCGCAAGGCGTGGTTACAACATCGAGTCACTAGCGGTGGGAACCACGGAAGTCGATGGGTTGTCTCGAGTCACTGTCGTAGTTTCTTTGGATGGTCAACCACTCGAGCAGGTTACCAAGCAGCTCAATAAGCTGATAAATGTTCTCAAGATAGTTGAGCTTGATTCAGACGCCTCGGTTGCTCGTGACCACATGTTGATTAAGGTCAAAACCGATGTCACCACTCGGTCCCAGGTCCTAGAGGCCGTGACGCTTTTCAGGGCTCGTGTGATTGATGTTGTGAGCGATGCAGTGGTTATTGAGGTGACCGGTGATAGCGCCAAATGCCAAGCATTTATTAAGGTTCTTGAGCCGTTCGGTATCAAGGAATTGGTTCAATCGGGGGCTATTGCTATCTCTCGCGGATCAAAGTCCATGAGCGAAAAAGTTCTTCGCTAAATAGCTTTTCAAATAAAACAAGGAGATAAAAAATTGGCAGAAATTTTCTATGACAAAGATGCCGACCTAGGCATCATCCAGGGTCGCAAAGTGGCAGTGCTTGGCTTTGGCTCTCAGGGCCATGCTCACGCTCTCAACCTAAAAGATTCCGGCGTTGACGTCGTAGTTGGTTTGCTTCCAGGCTCCAAGTCCACCGCGAAGGCAACCGAGCAAGGTCTAAAAGTTTTGACCCCGGGCGAAGCTGTTCAGTGGGCCAGCGTAATCGTGGTACTAGCACCAGATCCAAAGCAGCGCGATCTTTACACCACCGATATCGAGCCAAACCTACAAGCCGGAGACGCAATCGTCTTTGGCCACGGTTTCGCGATTCGCTACGGCCTAATTGTTCCCCCCAAGGAGGTTGACGTATTCCTGGTGGCTCCAAAGGGCCCGGGCCACACCGTGCGCCGCGAGTACGTCGCAGGTAAGGGTGTGCCCAACCTGATTGCCATCGAGCAGGATGCTACCGGCCACGCCATGGAGCTGGGCCTTTCTTACTCAAAGGCAATCGGTGGAACTAGAGCCGGAACTATCAAGACCACCTTCACCGAAGAGACCGAGACCGATTTATTCGGTGAGCAGGCAGTTCTTTGCGGCGGAGCATCTCAGCTTGTGATGTACGGCTTTGAGACCCTTGTCGAAGCTGGTTACCAGCCAGAGATTGCTTATTTTGAGGTGCTTCACGAGCTCAAGCTAATTGTTGATTTGATGTACGAAGGCGGCATTGCCAAGCAGCGTTGGAGTGTCTCCGACACCGCTGAGTACGGCGACTATGTCTCTGGCCCGCGTGTTATTGACCCATCGGTCAAGGAAAACATGAAGGCGGTTCTGGTCGATATCCAAAACGGTGCATTTGCAAAGCGCTTCATTGACGACCAGGACGCTGGAGGGCAAGAGTTTATGGCTCTTCGCGCCAAGGGTGAGGCGCATCCAATCGAGAAGACTGGCAGCGAACTGCGCAAACTATTCAGTTGGATCAAATCTGACGACGACTACAAAGAGGGCAGTGCTGCCCGCTAGAAAGTTTTCAAGCAGTGAAAAGAGCCCGGGAATTCCCGGGCTCTTTTGCGTAACTTTGACGTTTTGGATTTCCGATTTTTATCTATGCTTTGCCTCTTCTGAAACCTATGGGCCTAGCCCGCTCTCTTACTAGGGCTTCAGGATGGCGAAAACTAGTGGCCCCGGCTTCTCTTGACAATTGCAATAAACTCATCGGAAATGGTTGCGGCCAAAACATTGCTAATGTCCTGGAGGAAGTTTCTGGGTCACGACTCTGCCTCCGCCAAAGCCTTGGATGCAGAACTTGGTTCGCTAGACTTAGAACTGTCCCCCTAATCATTGTCGATAAGACGTTAGGTTTGCCATTGTCGAAGCCAGTTGTATTAATTGCCGAAGAACTCTCACCTGCCACGCTAGAAGCGCTTGGCCCGGATTTTGAAGTACGAAATGTTGACGGTGCCGATCGCTCAGCGTTACTTCCGGCTCTCAAGGATGCTCATGCGGTATTGATTAGATCGGCCACCAAGATGGATGCTGAGGCTATTGCCGCAGCTCCTAAGCTCAAAGTAATTGCTCGAGCAGGAGTCGGTTTGGACAATGTTGACATCAAGGCGGCGACCACTGCAGGTGTCATGGTGGTGAATGCGCCGACCTCAAATATTATTTCCGCCGCCGAGCTGGCAATAGGTCAAATTCTGGCGCTTTCGCGACACATCCCGGATGCCAATGCTTCTTTGAAACAAGGACTTTGGAAGCGGAGCCAATACACCGGGGTCGAGCTCTACGAAAAAACTGTAGGAATCATCGGCCTCGGCCGGATTGGTAGTTTGGTAGCTCAGCGACTGGCCGGTTTTGGTGTAACGCTCATCGGGTATGACCCCTACGTAACTGCCTTTAGAGCAGAGCAAATTGGCGTGGAGCTTTGTGATATCGAAACGCTTATGAAGCGCAGCGATTACATCACTATCCACATCCCAAAGACTCCAGAGACAACCTCGATGATCTCAACCAAAGAGTTCCAACTAGCTAAGCCAAACTTGAGAATTGTGAACTGCTCGCGAGGAGGCATCATCGACGAGGAAGCTCTCTACGAAGCGCTTAGGAGCAATCTGATTGCCGGAGCGGGGCTCGATGTTTTTGTGAATGAGCCTCCGAAGGATTCACCACTTCTAACCCTTGAGAACATTCTGGTAACCCCTCACCTGGGAGCTTCAACTGATGAGGCCCAAGAGAAGGCAGGAGTCTCAGTAGCTCGCTCGGTTAGATTAGCGCT
>JBDNID010000067.1:0-5242 GCA_041688475.1 Aquiluna sp. | reverse complement strand
TACAGAACCCTTTCGGTTTCCAAGTGCATCCCATGCCGCTCGCTGAACATCGGGATCCAATGTCAATTCCACGGCCGCCCCGGTCACGGGCTTGCCATCCAATAGCGCATTGATTTGCTCAAAGAACTGGGCCGAGGATTGACCCGATAGGTAGCTATTCATCGAGCGTTCAATGCCCTCGGATCCCGAGAATAAGCTGAAATAACCAATCACGGGCGTGTAGAGCACCGAAGAATATTCGCGTTCGAAACGGTAGGCGTCATTCACCGGGATGCTCTCGACCACCGGCACTCCACCCACCAAGATTGGGCCACGCTGAGTCTTATAGGTTTCATAAGAAGCTCTAACGTTGCGCTCATCTTCGTAGAGCGAGCCGGCTCGCAAAACCTGAATCGAGCTTGCCATCGCAAATAGCGCTAGGAACATGACGGTTAGTGCTAGCCCGACCCTTCTAACCTGTCGGTTCAAGACACTACCTTCTTAGAAGATGAATCAGAGATAACAAGTAGTAGAGCGACTATCGCCCAGTTAGCCAAAAGTGAAGAGCCACCGGCTGCCAAAAATGGGGTCGTCAGACCGGTCAGCGGCAGCATTCCCATCACTCCGCCTGCGACAACAAAAACCTGTAGCGCGATTATGAAAGAGAGCCCAATCGCCAAAAGCTTTGAAAAGTCATCGGCGTGAGAATTGGCGATCCTAAGACCGCGGTAAACAAGCAGCAAAAACAAAGACAAGATAGCGAAAATGCCGGCCAGACCAAGCTCTTCACCGAGCGCTGCAAATATAAAATCGGACTCGGCTAGCGGAATAAGCTGCGGAAAACCGCCACCTAGCCCAGCACCGATCACATCGCCATTGGCCATTCCAAACAATCCTTGAACGATTTGGTAGCTGCCGCCGGCCGCGGCGTAGTTGAGGTTTGAAAGCGGGTCTAACCAAGAGTCGAATCTTCTACCGACATAGTCGAATAATCTGGAGGCCACAAGCGCACCGGTGGCCATCATCACCAGCCCAGCGCCAACGTAAAAACCTCGTCCGGTTGCCGTGTAGATCATCACTAGAAACAGTCCGAAGTACAAAATCGAACTACCAAGGTCTCGTTGCACAACCAACACACCAACCGAAGCCAACCAGAATAACAAAATCGGCCCCAGGTCCTTAGCGCGAGGGATTCTGAAGCCCGCGACTCGAGAGCCGATCTCTGAAAGCGAATCCTTTCGGGAAACTAGGTAACCGGCAAAAAAGATTGCTAGAAAGATTTTCGCCAATTCCCCCGGCTGAAAACTGATTCCCCCGACGCCAACCCACAGCGTCGCTCCATTAATGGTTTTACCAATCACCGGAGCCAGCGGCATTAGCAGCAGCAATACCGCCGCAGCACCAGCGATATAAGGAAACTTTCGCAAAATCATGTGATTTGGAATAACCCGGACAACAACGGCGCCGATCAGCATGGCAAAGCAGGTCAGCCAGATTTGACGAACCCCAAATAAGTTTGAGCCCCCGGTTGCAATCTCCGCCAGATCCAAGCGGTAGATCATGGCAATTCCGAGGCTATTGAGAAGATATGCCAAGGGCAGAATCAAGCCGTCTGCACTAACCGCGTGCTTGCGCAGTATGTAGTGAAAGAGCCCCGCTGCAATGGCCGGTGGAGCCCAGTAGTAAAGCATCTCAACCGTGAGTTTTTGAGTGACCGCTAATTGCACCTGGGCAAGCGCGAATGCTGAGATGCCCGAAACCCAGAAAAGCAGCACGGCCTCGAAGTTGCGCGAACGGGGAACGGCTTTTAATAGTTTTGGGATTGCGCTGGTGAGCGAGAGGTTACTCATTCAGGCTCTCTTTCAACTGAGCCAGGATGCGCTCGGCATCCTCCAAGGACTCTGCCGAAATTGAACGCTCAATTAAGGTCTGCTGGAAGGTTGAGAGCTCGGTAATCGCAACATCACTGATGACAAAAGGCTTTGAGAAACTTAGTGGCCCCAGCGACTCACGGATTCCTTGAAAAATTGTTACCTGGCCCTGATAGGTATCCACGTAATAACGAGTCTGGGTGTATTGGTATGCCACAAAACCGATACCGGCAATAATCCCGGCCAAAAGCATCCAGCTTGCGATTATGCGAACCCCGCGCCAGCGGATCTTGCGCCTGGTCTCCGAGAGAATCTTGTTTAGTAGCTCCTCTGACTCTGGGGCATACCTTGCTTCGTCCTCGGCAGGCTGCAAAAGATCCAAAAGGCCTCTCGGCGAGAACAGCCTAAGAATCTTGCCGCCACGACGTTCTTCAATTACAACCTCGCTGGCTGCGGAGCCAACAAACTGAGCACTTGGCTCAAATTCGACTTTCACCGAGGGCCTTATGACATCGGCAATCACGACGGTCACATTGTCCGGGGCGCCAAATTCGAGAGCTTCGCCAACCAGCAACGCCGCTGCCTCTTCGGTCGGAATTTTGGAGGCCAGGATCCTTCCCATGACCTCATCCGGCACAACCCCGCAAAGCCCGTCACTGCAAACCATCCAGCGATCCCCCGGCAGGGTGTCGTAGATAGATATATCAATCTCGGGTTCGCCCGAGACATCCCCCAGCACTCTCATAAGAACGCTTCTTCTAGGGTGGGTTAGGGCCTCGGCGGGTGTGATGCGCCCAAGATCCACCAGCTTCTGCACAAATGTGTGGTCCTTGGTGATTTGGGTAACCTCACCACCTGAGGCCCGATAAACCCGAGAGTCTCCGATGTGGGCAATGATCACCTGGTTGCCATAAAACAGCACTCCGGAAAAAGTGGTCCCCATGCCTTCCAGCTCTGGGTGTTCTGCAACGGTTGCCGAGAGCATTGAGTTCGCCTCTAAAACGCCGTTTCGAAGCGTGTCAATCGCCTCTTCTATGGAGTCGTACTTGCTATCGGTGAGTGCGATTCTTTGAGAGGCAATCGCGGAGGCTATGTCCCCTCCAGCGTGACCACCCATGCCGTCTGCCACAAAAAACAACTGATAGCCCGAATAACCAGAGTCCTGGTTCGAGCTGCGATGTTTTCCGATATCGCTAGCCGCATAGCTGATGGTTTTAACGCTCAAGTTCTATGCCCTCAGCTCGAAGGTTGTGGTGCCAATCCGTATCGTCATGCCAGCTCCGATGGTCGCCGGGGTGCTGATTTTTTTTCCATCCAAAAACGTTCCATTGGTGGAATTGAGATCTTGAAGCACCCAGTCTGGGCCGACGTGCACAAACTTGGCGTGCATGTTCGATGCAAATTCATCGCTGATAACTAAATCGGACCCAGTGCTTCGCCCAACCAAGACTTCTTTTTTGCCATCAATCGAAAGAGAACTACCCGCATTTCGACCGGTAATCATGGCGATATGAGTTGGTTCGAACTCCTCGCCGTCTTCAATCCCGAGCGATGCCACCGAACCCACCAATTGTGGTGCATTTTGCCTGGCAATCTTGCTCATCACTCGGCGACCATAGAGATCTGCCCGAATCACTGAGAGCAAGCTTAGGATGAAGATCCAGAGCACCGCTACGAACCCGATGCGAATTAGAAACAGGGCTAGCTCGCTCACTAACCGACCGCCTTAGCCGAAAGCTCGAATAGCATTTCGGTGCGCCCCGCGGTAATCAGGCTTCCAGAACGCAAAACAATTTCTGAGATCCTGATGCCATCCACGAAGGTTCCGTTGGTGGACTCCAGATCCCGAATCGCCGCAAGATCGCCAGTCCAGGCAATCTCAAAGTGAATCCGAGATAGCCCACGATCTTCAATCAGGACATCGGCGCTCGCGTCTCTGCCGAACGTTAGCTTCCCAACCCCTAGCTCAATTCTTTGGCCATTGAATACGACCGCTGGCGACCAAGTCACTTGGGTCTCGACTTTTGCCGTGCCAACCTTAATTTGACCTCGAGAGACCTTTGGGTCGACCCTTACAGATAGATCCAGTTCGCCGGTTAGTCGATACCCCTGAGTGGTGGAATGCCTTGCAACCTCGGAGCGAATTGCGGCAATGATTGCCGGAGTAATCCGTTCGGCGTCGTTCGAAGAAACCAATAAAAGGTAGCGATGGGGAGCCAGCACTCGGTCTGGATCAATCGCACTAGCGGCCTGATCCATAGCGACCCGTACCGCTTGAGAGATCTCAACCGGCTGGAGTTCGGCTTTGCTGAGCTTGGAGAACAGTCCGCTGACCGTTGCCTCTATTCGCTCTTCTGCCTTTTCGAGAAAGCCCATGTAGCTCACTTCTTGTTGGTTTTGAAGGTGAAAGTAAGTCTAACCAGCACCTAAAGGAACCAAAGGTTTTCTCCCTGCTAATCTGAACCAAGTAGAAGGGCTAAAGATTCACATTTTTAGCGCGAGTGGCGAAATGGTAGACGCGCTGGCTTCAGGTGTCAGTGTCCTTTGGGACGTGCGGGTTCAAGTCCCGCCTCGCGCACAAACCCATATCTTTTAATTTTTATCTAAGGGTATGGGAAAAGAAGAATTCAGAAGTTCTTTTAAGCGCGTGCTATTCCTAAAGACGTTGGTGGATGGAAAGCGTCGGCAATCTGGCAAGATTAAGACACATCAATCCCCAGGACCTAATTGCTAATTGATAACTTTCTTATAGCCCTAGAGGCAATCGGCGTTTTGGCATTCGCTCTTTCGGGCATCATCGAAGCGGCTAGGAAGCACTTCGATGTTGTCGGTGTGGTTATGGTCGGGGCAATCGCCGCCTTTGGCGGAGGAACCCTGAGGGACGTCTTGCTCGATCGCAGGCCTTTTTTCTGGGTGGAACAAGAGGTTTGGGTTTGGGTATTTCTCGGTATCGGAGTGGCACTACCATTTTTCATTAAGGCAAACCACATTGCTCTAACCGAACGGGCAATCCTGGTTCCGGATGCTTTCGGGCTTGGAATCTTTGCAGCTGGTGGAACCCACATCGCACTGAGCTCGGGTGCAACCCCTTTGATTTCAGTTTTAATGGGCGTTATTACTGCAGTGGTGGGTGGAGTCCTTAGGGATGTCTTGGTAAATGAAGTCACAAGAGCCTTCCACGATCATCAGCCTTATGCAGTCTTAGCTTTTGCGGGAGCTTGGGTGGTGGTGCTTTTAAGCTACCTAGAAACCCCGAAGTCGATTGATGTTCTAATCGGCGCAAGCTTCATAATCGTGCTTCGATTGCTTGCAATTAAGCTCGGCTGGGAACTCAAGCGCTTTAGATTCCTCTAATTTCAAGCTGGTAATGAGCTGGGAGTTCGGTTAGAGCT
>JBDNID010000009.1:0-8627 GCA_041688475.1 Aquiluna sp. | reverse complement strand
AGACAATTAGATCGTCAATCACATTGCCCTGGCTATCGGTAATAAGGGTGTATTTGGCTTTGCCAATTTTTAGCTCGGAGAGCTTCCCTGTGAGCGCGTAATCGAGGAAGCCCGCGGCATCGCCTAGAACACGGAGTTCGCCCATGTGGCTGATGTCGAAAAGACCTGCTGAATTTCGCACCGCATGGTGCTCATCCAGGTCAGACCCGTATCGGATTGGCATACTCCAACCACCAAAGTCGGTGAAGCTGGCTCCAAGTGCTTGGTGCTTGGCGTTTAGCGGGGTAGTTAGCATTGCAAAATTCTAACCAAAGACCCTGAGACTATTCGTTCATGAATGTTCCTGCAAGGCGGGCGTGTAGTTTTTTGCTGGCCTCGTTCATACCCTTTATGTAGACGCTTTTACCCAGGCCTTCGTACTTTTCGGTGATTGAATCGATAGCCGCAATCGTCGAAGCATCCCAGAAGTGGGAGTTGGTGACATCGATCACTATGTTCTTGGGGTCATCGGAATATTCAAACATCGTGGTCAAATCATTGCTGGATGCAAAAAACAGCTCTCCTTCGACGGTGTATAAAGCGGCGGCAGTTTCCCCTGAGCCACCAACGGTCCTTGTGACACTGGCAAAGTGCGCAACTCTTCTGGCAAAGGCAACCATTGCAAACACCACACCCACGATTACACCGATTGCCAGGTTGTGGCTATAAACCACAACTGCAACGGTGACGAGCATGACTGCGGTCTCCGATTTTGGCATCCTTGCCAGTGTCTTTGGCAAAATACTGTGCCAATTAAAGGTACCGACTGAAACCATCACCATCACAGCAACAAGCGCCGCCATTGGAACTTGGGCAACTAAGTCGCCGAGTCCCACTACCAGCAAGAGTAAAAACACACCCGCCAAGAAAGTCGAGATTCTGGTTCGGGCGCCGGAGGCCTTCACATTGATCATGGTCTGGCCAATCATTGCGCAGCCACCCATTCCACCAAAGATGCCAGATAGAACGTTGCCTACCCCTTGGGCAAGAGACTCTCTGGTTTTTTGCGAGTGGGTATCGGTGATTTCATCAACCAACTTTGCTGTCATCAGCGATTCCAATAACCCAACCAAGGCCATGGCCAAGGCATATGGGGCGATGATGTTGAAGGTTTCCAGGTTTATTGGCACATCTGGAATCAGCAATTCGGGAAGAGTTTGAGGCAGCTCACCCTCATCGCCAACTCTTGGGACCTGAATTGCAGTCAGAAGCACGATGGCTGTGACCAAAACAATGGCCACCAAAGGAGCTGGAATCACCCGGGTCAGTTTTGGCATGAATACCATTACCAAGATTCCCAGCGCGACCAGTAGATAGACCGCTACCGGGACCCCCAAAAGGTGGGGCAATTGTGCCAAGAAAATCAGAATCGCTAGCGAGTTAACAAAACCGATCATCACGCTGCGTGGGATAAAGCGCATGAGCTTTGCCGCACCCATTGCAGCAAGTAATAACTGGAAGATACCGGCTAGAACTACGGTGGCCAAAAAATAATCGAGGCCGTAATCTCTTGCCACCGGGGCAATAACTAGCGCAACCGCGCCGGTAGCAGCCGAAATCATTGCCGGCCGGCCACCCAGAATCGAAGTTGTGATTGCCATCACAAACGAAGAGAAAAGCCCAACTCTTGGGTCAACCCCGGCCAAGATGCTAAACGAGATTGCCTCGGGGATTAGGGCAAGGGCCACAACTAGCCCGGCTAGAACTTCCCTGAGCAGGATCTTGGGGCTTCTAAGAGCCTACTTAACACTTGGTCTAGGCCGATACCTGGGGTCGGTTGCCTTGAATAGCAAAGCGAACTTAGTTTTGAGATTATTCATTGAGGCCTTTGATTGCCGAGTAGATTGTGCGGCACCAAACTGCGCCTATAAGTTTTTAGAAGGGCTTAGCCTAACAAGACATTAGGGAACTGAGGTTATTAATTTTTTTATCAGTTCATACTGCCTGGAAGTTTCTTGCACAATCTCATCTGGTAGCCCGGGCGGATTGCCCGATTTATCCCAATTCGCCGAGAGCCAGTTTCTAATGATTTGTTTGTCGAAACTTTGGTCCCTAACCCCTTGGTCCCAGAGCTTCTTGGACCAGTACCTTGAGGAGTCAGGAGTAAGAACCTCATCTCCCAGGGTCAATAAGTTGGTTTTTGGGTCATTTCCAAACTCGAATTTGGTATCGGCCAAAATTATCCCTGCGCGCGCCGATTTTTGGCTGGCCTTTATAAATATCGAAATGCTGGCATCTCTTAGCTGTTCGGCAATGGTCAAACCGACCAGCGCGATGGTTTTTTCAAACGAGATATTCTCATCGTGATCTCCCTGGGCCGCCTTGAAGGCGGGGGTGAAGATTGGGTGGGGGAGTCGGTCGCCGGACTCTAGGCCCGCGGGTAGTTTAATTCCACAGACCTCTCCCGATTCTTGATACTCCAACCAGCCGGAGCCCGATAGGTAGCCGCGCACCACGCACTCAATCGGGTACATCTCTAATCTCTTGGCAATCATGCCTCTGCCCGCTAAATACTCGGGCACTTCGAGCTCATTCGAGCGGTGATTTAAGTTTTCTAAATAATCGAACCAGAAGTTTGTGAGGGCGGTTAGGTTTTCTCCCTTGCCGGGTATTTCAGGCTCGAGAATGCGATCGAATGCGCTGACACGGTCAGTGGCGATAATCAGAACCAAGTGTGCAAACTCAGGGTTGATCGGTTCGTAGAGTTCCCGAACCTTGCCTGAATATATGTGTTTAAAACCAGGAATTTCCAATTACTGACTCACGTTCAGAGCTATGTCGTTGCGAAAGTGGCCGCCTGGCAGATGGATTCTGGCCATGCCCTCATAGGCCAGCGTGCGAGCCTCTTGAAAGCCTTGTGCGTATCCCACAACCGAAAGCACTCGGCCGATTGGGCCCGCCTTGCAAACCTCAACATCATCAATTGCTTCGGCTTGGGCAATCCCCGTGACCTCAAAAACTTCGGCAACTGAATCGGGATACCCTTCCGATGCCAAAACCACCGTAACCGCGCAATAATCTGAAAACTCGGCTACCGGGCCGACATCTAATTTGCCAGTTGCGGCCCGCATCAAAAGATCGGCCAGGTTGGTTTGCAGTCTGCGCAATACGACCTGGGTCTCTGGGTCACCAAAGCGCACATTGAATTCAATGACCTTGGTGCCACGCTCGGTCAGAATCAGCCCACAATAAAGCAATCCCACAAAAGGAGTGCCCCTCTTGGCCATTTCGATGATTGTGGGCTCCGCCACTCTTTTGGTTACCTCTTCGACGAAGCCTTCTTCAAGCCAAGGGATAGGTGAGTACGCTCCCATGCCGCCGGTGTTCGGGCCTTCATCATTATCAAAGGCTCGCTTATAGTCCTGGGCTGGAGATAGCGGCATAACGGTTTTGCCATCAGACAAAAAGAACAGGCTCACTTCTTGGCCATCCAAAAACTCTTCAACCAAAATGCCATCGTGAATGAATTTGGCCGCGTGCTCTAGGGCTTGAGTTTTATCCGGGGTGACAATCACCCCTTTGCCAAAGGCTAGACCGTCCGCTTTCACAACATAGGGGGCACCAAATTCATCAAGGGCCAGGGCCACCTCGGCCATGGTGCTGCATTGTTTTGCCATGCCTGTCGGAATTTCAGCCTGGGCCATTATTTCTTTGGCGAAGTTCTTGCTTCCCTCAAGCGCAGCCGCCGCCTGATCGGGTCCAAACACCGCTATGCCTTGAGACCTTAGGGCATCCGCAACCCCTAAAACCAAGGGTCCCTCGGGGCCAATTACAACTAAATCCACTGCCTCTTCAAGGGCGAGTGAGACCACTTCAAATTTATCGCTTGGGTCGATTCCCGGCTTAATCTCCACCTCTAAAGCAATCAGCTCATTGCCTGGCGCGCAAATAATAGTTCCGGCTTCACTGCCAGTTCTGATCAGCGCCTTGACGATGGCGTGCTCTCTTGCTCCCGAGCCAAGGAGGAGGACTTTCATCTAGGTGAGTTTAGTCTTTTAGGCTACGCCTCAGGTCGTCGGCTTCTTTATAGATGGGCCCGCTGGGCCGCGGCTTCAGCTCCAGTCTCTCTCGGGTTCGCACAGAGCCTCCTGGGCCTGCCGGATTCTATAGAGACGCGACGCCGCTTGTGTCTGATGGATAATTACCTAATGGGTACTACGCGCATTCCACCAGAGGCGGGCAATGCCGCAATGGCCGACCTAGCAAACCAGATGCCAACCGCGGTTAGGTTCTTGCTTCAAAGAATCGAAGATCGCTACCGAGGCGGCAGCGTGGAACTAAGAGTGCCGCCCTATGGCGCTATCCAGTGCATTCAGGGTCAAGAGCACCGCCGGGGCACCCCGCCAAATGTGGTGGAAATGGCTCCCGAGGTTTTTATCGCGCTATGTCTGAAAGAAGCTACATTCCCCCAAGAGGTGCTAGCCGGTCGAATCTCACTCTCAGGGTTGATGGCTGCTGAGGTAGTAGTAGTTTTCGACTAAAAGACAGGTTCTAATTTACCAAGCTGCTCAAAGCTCCGCTAATGGAGGTCGCAATCGAGCCGAACTTTTTTGCGCAGAAACCGCAACCCCTTGCTCGCTGAGTGAAGGTGCACCAGCTTAAAACTCATAATCTTGCGAATCTAAGCGATGTCGCGGTGCGGCCCGATTGAAACCCGATTGGCAGCGTGAGTGATTGGCGGCAAGCCAAGTTGGTCAATAAGGACTTTCTAGGCTTTAATAAAGGTGTGAGCGAACCCGAAAATCAAAAACCCGAAGAGGTTGAGATACGCCGAGCACCAAAGGTGCTACCAATGGCCCTCACCGGAGCCGCGATCGGTGCTTTATTGGCGGTTGTGCTGTTTCTCCTAATTCCTGAGGCGAACCGTTCGAGTGCGAATATTTTTGGTCTTTTAATACTTGCCCTGGGCAGTTTAGGTCTCGGTTTAGGGGTCGCCTTCTCGATAGTTGTAGACATTTCGACTTCCCGCAGAGCGAAGCGAGCCCTTGCAAATAAGGTCACCGAGTAATGCGTGGGGACGGAAGACTCAACCATGATTTGATGCCGGGTGAAAAGGGCCCGCAGGATGCCTGCGGAGTCTTTGGTGTTTGGGCCCCGGGTGAAGAGGTTTCCAAGCTCACCTATTTCGGTCTATATGCGCTGCAGCATCGCGGGCAGGAATCTGCCGGTATCGCGACCTCTACGGGCGAAAAGATTATGGTTTATAAGGATATGGGGCTGGTCGCTCAGGTCTTTAATGAGGCTACGCTCGAGTCTCTTAAGGGTCACATCGCGGTTGGTCACACTCGCTATTCCACAACAGGATCATCAGCTTGGAGAAATGCCCAGCCAACTTTAGGTAGAACCGCTTACGGCACTGTCGCGCTTGGCCACAACGGCAATTTGACCAACACCGTCGAGCTCTTAGAACTTTTGGAAAAGCGTTACCCAAACCACGAATCGGAGCTGCGGGGTGGTAACACCACCGACACTGCGGTTCTCTCGGCGCTTTTGACCGGCAACCCCGACTCCTCTTTGGAGGCGACAGCTCTCGAGCTGCTGCCACTTGTCAAGGGCGCCTACTGCTTGGTGTTTATGGACGAGGGAACCCTTTACGCCGCTAGGGATCCGCAAGGGGTTAGGCCATTAGTTCTAGGCCGACTAGAGCGCGGCTGGGTGGTTGCCTCGGAGTCCGCGGCACTGGATATTGTTGGCGCCTCCTATGTCCGCGAAATCGAGCCCGGTGAACTGATTGCAATAGATGAAAACGGCCTTCGATCAACAAGTTTTGCAACTCCCACAAGAGCCGGTTGTATTTTCGAATATGTTTATCTGGCTCGACCGGATACTTCGATTGCAGGACGAGTGGTTTATGAGGCAAGGGTCGAGATGGGCAGAACCCTGGCTAGAGAGTATCCAGTTGATGCGGACCTAGTTATCCCAACCCCGGAGTCTGGGACTCCGGCAGCAATTGGCTTCAGCGAACAATCCGGCATTCCCTTTGGGCACGGGTTAGTAAAAAATGCTTATGTGGGCAGAACATTCATTCAGCCCTCGCAAACCATTCGGCAACTCGGCATAAGGCTCAAGCTCAACCCACTTCGCGAGGTAATTGCAGGAAAGCGCTTGATCGTGGTGGATGACTCGATCGTCCGTGGTAACACCCAAAGAGCCCTGGTAAAGATGCTCAAAGAGGCCGGCGCCGCCGAGGTCCACGTTCGAATCTCAAGCCCCCCAATAACCTGGCCCTGTTTCTACGGAATCGATTTTGCTTCGAGAGCGGAATTGATCGCAGCGGGCATCGTGGTTGAAGAGGTGAGGCAATCTTTGGGGGCCGATTCACTTGGCTATCTTTCAAAAGACGGCATGGTAGCTGCTACCAATCAAAAAGAGAGCAACATGTGCACCGCGTGCTTCACCGGTGTTTACCCGATTGAGTTGCCGGCGGCTGAGAGGATGGGCAAGAATCTTTTGGAGCGCGGGGTGTCAACCATCCACGAGGAAAAGCACGTGCACGTAGATGACTAACCCTTACGCGGATTCGGGGGTGGACACTCAAGCCGGCGATAGAGCGGTAGAGCTTATGAAAAAAGCCGTTTCAGCCACCCACAACGACCTAGTGCTCGGGGGCTTTGGCGGTTTCGCCGGCATGATCGACGCCAAGTTTTTGAAGGATTTCGACCACCCAATACTTGCCACCTCAACCGATGGGGTTGGCACCAAGGTTGCTATCGCGCAAGCCATTGATAAGCACGACACCATTGGGCAGGACTTGGTTGGCATGGTGGTGGATGACATTGTGGTCGTCGGCGCTCGCAGCCTATTTATGACCGACTACATCGCCACTGGAAAGCTCGTTCCTCAAAGAATTGCAGACATCGTTCGCGGCATTGCTGAGGCCTGTCAAGTAGTCGATGTGGCACTGGTGGGAGGCGAAACGGCCGAGCATCCGGGGCTCTTGGGCCCAGATGAATACGATGTCGCAGGAGCCGCGGTCGGGGTTGTTGAAAAATCTAAACTCCTTGGAGCCACAAGGGTTCAAGTCGGCGATGTGGTGCTGGGTCTTGAATCGAGCGGCCTGCACTCAAACGGATTTTCGTTGGTGCGCAGAATCGTGGCGGATAAAAAACTTAAGTACACCGGTCACATTGATGAATTCGCTACAACTTTGGGTGAGAAGCTCTTGGAGCCAACCCGGCTCTACTCGGGAGTTCTAAATAAGATTTTGGCTGACCCAAGATTTGATGACCAGATATCGACCATGAGCCACATCACTGGTGGCGGCATTGCCGCAAACCTCTCGCGAGTTCTGCCCAATACGGTCTCGCTCGAGGTGGATAGAACCAGCTGGAACCCTGAAAGCGTGTTTCGGGTGCTCGCCCAATGGGGCGGTTATGAGCTAATCCAGCTCGAAGAGACCTGGAACCTGGGTTTAGGTTTTGCTGTCGTAGTGCGCAAGGATTTCGCTAAGGAAATCTCGAGCGCGATTACCAATCTAGGTATTCACACCTGGGAGCTTGGGGTTATTGAGTCAACCCCTAGCGATGCGGATCTTGCGGGGTACGTTTCAGAAGCCAAGGGCGTCAAGGGTGGCGCGGTCCGACTGGTAGGGAATTATGAAAAATAAGTCGACGGCGGTAGTTGCAATTCTGGGACTGTTGTTAGCCTCGGTGGCCTTTGTCTTGGGTGTAATTGGCGGGGCGAATAGCGCCGAGGTTGGTTCGGTCCGCGCCGAACCGAACCCGCTTTGTTTTGAAGACTCGAGTCCTAATCAGGAGTCTGAGCAGCACGTTGCCACCAAGCTGGTTGCCTGCCAGGTGGTCGGCATGACCACGCAGGCCGCCAGGGATTACATTTCTCAAAAAGAAATCACGGTCAGAATATCTTCTGAAGATGGTGAGACATTTTCTATGACCGAGGATTATCGGTATGACAGGATTAATTTAGATCTTTTGGTTGGTTTGGTGGTCGGGGCTACCGCCTGGTAACTGGAGATTCTTATAGGCGCTTGAGCGATGGTCTATCTTGAAAACCGCTACTAATAGATCATGTTTATAGACCTCGTAGAGAATTCAATAATCTCCAACTCGGATTCGGTAACCAACGGTTTCGGAGTGTTTTTGAAAGCAACCGAGCTTCATTTAGGGCTTTTTGGAAGTTAGCTCGAGTTTCCGAGACTGAATATTTGGTAATGCTGAAGTTTTACTAAACGCGGGTTTATTTTGCCCAAAAGAGCTAGTCGTCCTTCTGGGCGACCTTGTCTTTTTCTGCTTCTTCAGCCTCGTCTTCATAAAGATCCGCCCACTTGTCGATGTATTCGACATTCTCGTCTGAGGATTTATGGCTCAGTTCGGCTTCGAGCGCAGAGTAATCGGTGGATGGGCTGAAGTACTTTAAGTCGCGTGCGACTTTGGTGTTCTTAGCTTTTTGACGGCCACGCCCCATGGCGGACCCCCTTTTTCTCTTCTGGTCCAAGTGCTAATGCTCTCGGGGCAATCAATCTTGGCGCTAATGCTATCAGGCGAATCTGGCAACAACTATCAGTGCCGTCAGTGGAATAAGAAGATTTGTTAATAAAGTCAAAAGCGCCTGAGTCAAGCGTCCACGGT
>JBDNID010000008.1:0-3702 GCA_041688475.1 Aquiluna sp. | reverse complement strand
CCGACCTGTTCAACATGGCGATGGGTCTGAACCCCACCGGCCGGATGGGAACGGCCGAAGAGGTAGCCGCAGGCGTTGTGTTCCTTTCATCGCCGGTGGCATCTCGCATCAGCGGCACCAACCTACTAATAGATGGAGCCCTCACAAAGGGCATGCAGTTCTAATAATCAATAACCAAACCCGTCTGCCGGTAAGGCAGACGGGTTTGGTTTTGACTGCGCGACTGGTCTGGCCGATTGGTGCATCCGGTGCTCAACAACTAAAGAATTTACTTAGTCAGAAGCTGAATAGTGGCCTCGAGCTTGCGGTCAGTAAAGATTCTCACCTGTACCTCATAGCCCACGCCGGTGAACTCAACGTGACGATAGAGGTGGTTTACCGATTTCGGGATTGATTCAACAATCACCCAGTCATGGCCCACTTTTGCGGACGGGAGTTTACCCTCATGGTTTAGTGCATAGAGCGCGACATGGCCTTTGAAGGATCCGGCATTCACCTTTTGATTCATTACCGGAACCTCAATCAACGCAGGCTCTTGAGGCATAATCTCAATCGCCCTTTCGTAAGTGAGGCTTCCCGAGCCCGAGACGATTCTGATATCTTTTATTCCAAGCAGAAGCCCCGGGGGAATCGTTATCTCGAATGCGGCAGCACTCTGATTAGACAACTTTATGTTCACGCCGTCGATGGTGACTCAAGTAATAGCCCGTAGCGCACGAACACTGATTGTTCCTGATTACCTAGGCAGGTTTAGCTCGTTAACTTGCGCCAGAAACTCTTGATTGTGACTTTCCGCGCTTTTGAACTGGAGTAGCTGCTCAGCCCATCGCCACTGACTACAAACCTGACATCTAGGCCGTTTTCCCTGAAGAATGCAGCCAATGTTTCGCCGCGCTCAAGTGCTAGGGCATCGGTATGACGCGCACTTGAGTCTTTTGTTCCAAAGCCAGCGATAGTGATTTTCAAGACCTTGCGATCCTCGTGCTTAGCGATAAAACCTAAGAGCTTTGACTCTGCAGCCTTCGTCAAAACTGCGGAGTCTTTGGCAAACACGATGGAGGATGGGAGCATCTTAACTTTCGCATGAACGTAGAGCTGCATTTTGACGGTAATGGTTTCATCAGCTAGATTCTTGGTGCCGAGAATCAGAGTGTGAGCACCAAATGTCAGTCCGGATGGGATCACAAATTCCGCAACGAAGCTTCCGGAAGAATCTGTTTCTACAGTGCCAACAAAAACGGGATCCGAGAACACGTAGAGATCGACCCAGGTGTTGGGTGCTAGCCCGGAGCCGCTAGCGACAACCTTCTCTTGTTCCCTAGCTGAGATCGCATAGTCGGAGGTAAGAGGCTTTGGCTTCCCGTCAGATTCGGCGGCACCGATTGCGAGCTCCCAGCCCGTGCCCCTAACAAGAACCTTGTCATCAGTTTCGTTCCTTACGGCGACTGGCTTTGGACCATTTCCATCTTCGGTTGCAATCACTCCCGTGTCTTTCACGGGCCTTGAAGGAGCAACTGGTTTGAATTCCCTCTCGATTCCTGCGGCAACCCCATCTGGTTTCTTCTCAACTAGATCAGCAACTGGCGCCGCTGGAGCACCTCCGCCGCCGCCGCCTCTCCCTGCGCCACTTGCAGGGACTGGAGTTGAAACTGCCGCGCTTGGTGATGAAGCAAGGGAGGTTCCAACTGAGTTAGTTGCCTTGACTGTGAAGCTGTGGCTGGTAGAGGAGCGAAGTCCAGTTATGGTGCAGGTGGTGCCTGATGAGGAGCAAGTCTGTCCGGTAGATGCGGTTGCAACATAGGCCGTTACAGCTGCGCCGCCGCTGACTGCGGGGGCGGACCAGGTGATTGTCGCTGAATTGGCCGTTGTCGTCGCGCTAACTCCGGTTGGCGCGTCTGGCGCCGTCACCACAACCACAATTTCGGGGTCTTCAGTGATCGCTACAGTGACCGAGCCGTCCACTGTGGCGACCCCAAGATCTGTGACGGTCTCCCCCAGCAGAGCATAGGCCCGAGCTCCCTTTTTGATTGCGGAGTTAGTTATGGTCACCGTAATTGGCTTGCCCGCCGCGGTGTCGGGAACTGTTCCGTCAGCGGCCAACCAGGCGGTCACGATATTCAGCACAAACGACTTATCTCCGGGCAGAAGAGAGTCTGCACGGGTGGTGTCTGATAAAAGATAGATGTCGATGACGGTATTGGCAGGTAAAGCGTTTGCTGGGTAAGACAGCTGAACTGTGCTTCCGGAACTTGATGCGGAGTAAGTGTTACCGACGCCGTTAACGGTTGTAATGGTTCCAATTTTGATATTTGCGCCCATTCCAAAAAGTGAGGTTTGTACCCACTTGGCAAAAACGGATCTGCTATCACTAGGCCTATAGCTGCTTCCAGCGTCACCGATCTTGGTAACCAGTGCGCTTGAGCTATACCAGCCATCGAGCACGTAAGACTTGCGCGTCGGTGCGGGCAATACCAGTGCAGAGCCGCCGGGTGTGTAAGTAGCACTGGCGGTTCCAACGGTTCCGCCATTTGCGTTGTAAGTGATTGTAAACGTGGACAGGATCGTAAGGTTTTGGCTCGCACTGGCTGAGGAGGCAAATGTGGAATCACCCGAGTAGCTTGCCCTTATGGCATGGGTCTTTGATGCCAGCCCAGTTGTAGTGCAGACAGCTTGGTTGCTCGAAACAGCGACGGAGTTGCATCCCGAAATTGAGACACCATCGGTTGTGAAGTTGACCGTTCCAGTTGCACCGGAGGTAATGTCTGCCGTTAGCGAAACCGAGACCCCGGCCAATGCGGAGCCAGCGGGCATGGTCAAACTAGTCGTAGAGGAATTGCCTGGCCTTACAGAGACCCTGGGATCTGAGCGCGAAGAGAAACCTCGGCTGTTTTGGACTTGTAATGACACGAAATAGTTAGTTCCATTGACTAAACCAGAAATGGTGCAAGTGACCGCTGGAGCAGTTGCCGTGCATGTTCCTAGTGAGGCTCCGCCAATTTCAGCGCTGAAGGCTGTAGCTACCGAACTGATGAGTGCAGCACCATTTGCATTTGGAGCAGTCCAACTAACCTGCACGGAGCCAGCCCCAGCCACGTAATTTATGGTGTCTGGGTCGACCGCATCCGGCCTTGAACTAGGTGTATTTGTCGAACTATTAGACGCGGCGCCCCCACCAATATCGCTTTGGGCTCGGATTCTGACTACGTAGCTAATACCGTTGGTGAGGCCCGTTATCAGTAATGGACTCGATGTGGCAGAAGAATCGACCCAGTTGCTGCCGTTATCAATCGAGTACTGGTACCCCGTGATTGGTGCATTTGAGTCTGAAGTGCCCGCGCTGAACGTGACAGAAAGAAACCGATTACCAGACACTACAGACGAAATGGTGGGTGCGCCAGGAGCGGCGGCAGGCACGGTGGTGACCCTTGGGCTCGATTCAACTGAAATACCTATTCCATTGGCAGCGCTAACGCTAACGAAATAAGTCGTTCCATTGAACAGCTCGGTAATGTCACAAGTCAGATTTGTGGTGGTACAAGTTGCAACTGCAGCTCCGCCCATAGACGCCGTGTAAGCGCTGGCCGTGTAACCAGTGATAGCGCTCCCCCCGGTGGTACTTGGCACTGACCAACTGACGGTTGTTTTGGCTATGCCACGAGTCGCAGCCACCAGCCTTGGAGAAGATGCAACAGATGCTGGCGT
>JBDNID010000066.1:0-2609 GCA_041688475.1 Aquiluna sp. | reverse complement strand
TTCTGATGACCAAAGTGACGGTGATTAACCGCAGGCTAGCTCCGTTGAAACCTATCTGGTAGAAGCGTGACTGGTTCGACTTCATCGTTAGAAGAGAGCTCGTTTTTATTCACGGCACGGGTAATGCGTTTGCCAGCAATTCAGGCCCCCAGCTCCAAATTCGTTTTGAAGGCTTCGATTCATTGGCGGAATAATTTGCCATCTGTCATTGTAGGAAACATTCAGATAAGAGGGCGAGGAAGCTTGTGCGGGTTTTAATTTCAGGAGCATCAGGGTTAGTGGGCACGGAGCTCAAGTCACAGCTCAAAGAACTTGGACACGAACCGGTGTCGCTAGTAAGGCGCATTGCAAAGGATAAGTCTGAGATTTCCTGGGATCCCGAGACCGGAAGAATTCCAGCAGATTTGATGGAAACTATCGACGCCGTGGTGAACCTTGGGGGCGCAACCACTGGCAAAATTCCGTGGACAAAAAATTACAAGGAAATCCTGATTTCATCAAGACTGGATTCCACAAAAACCCTGGTCGACGCAATAAACAAGGCGACCAAAAAACCAACAGTGCTGATCTCTGGGTCGGCCTCCGGATTTTACGGGGAGTGTGGGGAAAAAGAAGTCACTGAAGCTGACCCGAAGGGCGAAGGCTTTCTGAGTGACCTGGCTGATGCCTGGGAGAAACAAGCGCTCAAGGCAGATACGCGGGTCGTTTTGATTCGTACCACCTTGGTAATGAGCAAGAAACTCGGTGCACTGGGTAAATTATTACCACTGATTAAATTGGGTATTGCTGGACCACTCGGCTCAGGAAATCAGTGGTGGGCCTGGATATCTTTAGAAGATGAAGTTCGCGCTATCCTGCACTTGATCGACAATAAATCTACCGAGGGTGCCTACAACCTAACCGCCCCGGAGCCGGCAACCTGCGCCCAAATGGTTCACGAGCTCGGTAGGCAACTCAAGCGCCCAACCTTTTTGAAAGTGCCGGCTTGGGCCATGCGGCTGCTTATTGGGGAGGCGGCTCAAGAGCTTCTGCTTTGCTCACAAAAAATGAAATCCCACCGACTTATCGACTCGGGCTTTGAATTCAAGCACCCGAGTCTTAAAGAATCGGTGGGATACGTCCTGAGCTAGAAGCTACTTAGACGCCGGCTTCTTGGCAGCTGGTTTTCTAGCTGCGGCAGCCTTTGGTGCCGCTGTCTTTCTGGCCGCAGTGGTTTTTGGGGCTGTTGCTGATGGCTTTTTAACGGCAGTCGTTTTGACAGCCGTGGCGACACTTTTTCCACCTTTGTCAACCTCTGCCACAGTTTTCTTGACGGCTTTCTGAGATGTCTTGACGGCGTCTCCAACTGCGGCCTTGGTTACTTTCGCAGACTTTTGACCAGTTTTAACCGCAGTCTGAGCCGCCGATTTTGCCTCACCCGAGACGCTTTGGCTGGTTTTGGCAACAGCCTTTTTGACAACCTTTAGCTGAGTGTTGACCTCTTTGGAAACATTGGCCTTGGTGGCTTTGGCATCTTTAGCGACCTTATCGCCGGCCTTCGCGATTGTCTTTTTTACTACTTTTGCGTCCCTTGAGACTTGAGTGGAGATCTTGGCCGCTGCACCTTTGGCGCTGGTGGAGATGTTCTCCCCAGCTTTTTCCACTGCGTTGGCTACGGCGTTGACATCTTTGGAAACTTCTTGGTTCACCTCTTGGGCAAATATCTTGGACTCTTTGGAAACCTCTTTCGCGAAAATGTCTCCGGCCTTGGCTCCAGCGGCTGATGTGTTCTTGAAGAACTTCTTGATGGATTCGAAAATGCCCATTATTTTTTACTCCGATTTATTTTTGGGTTGAAATCTTATTAGAGCTTATTGGACCAAACTTAGATTGCCCGTCTTCTGGCAAGGATTGCGTCAATTTCCGCTGAATCCAAAGAAGCTTTAGGTTTTGCAATGGCAATGATCTGAGCGATTGGCTCGAGCATCTCACCTTCGGTGGAGCTTTTCATCGGAGAGGGCAAGGGATTTGGCATCCATTCCCGAGTGACCTGATTTTTGGGTGTTTGACGTTGGGCCTTTTGTCTTACCAACTGCCTCGAGCGGTGCAGTGCAGTTGCGAGCTGGTTGGCCTTTTTGCCAGCGGCTCGTTGAACAAAAAGAAACAATAAAGTCAGCACCAAGTTAGGCCAAAAAACTAACCACCAGGAGGCTTCTAGAGCCGAACCCATCGCAGTAGAAACCGTGAATAAAGCGAATAGGCCGAATAACGCAGAAAAACTCCTCTGGGTGTTAACGAGTCTCCGAAGTTGATCCTTAGGGCTAACCTTTTCAATTTCGCGCTGTCTGCGAATCTCAGACTGCACTATGTGGCTTGCCTCTTTTATTTGGGAGCGCTTGGAAAGCCCCGGTACAAAAATAATCAGCCACAAAACTGCCAACACCAAAAGTGTTATGCCACCAAGCCCAACCGGAATCTCCATAAGAATCAAAGATATGGTCTTATAAATCAAACCGCCCGCATTGGCCTGGCGTGTTCTAAAGGCGGTTCAATAATGAGCCTGGAGTCTCTTCTCTTGTGATGGCGAATATCCTGTGGTCTCGCCAGTCGCCGTCGATGTGGATAAAGCG
>JBDNID010000065.1:0-1291 GCA_041688475.1 Aquiluna sp. | reverse complement strand
CTGCAAAAGTCTTCCTGCAATTAGCACTGGTGCACACGGCGAAAGGCACTATTGGACTGGCGGTCGCCTCAGGCAACAGCAATCCATTGATGGCGCAATGGGAAGACCGAAAGTCTTCTTGTATCTTGGTCGAAGGGTTGATTTTTCCTGAAGCGGCCAATTATTCGGGAAGTTAGCCAACTTTTCATAAACCCTAGTCACTTACCGCGAACGCTGCCTTGAGCGCTGACCCGGAGCCGCAGGCCTTTGGCCATTTACTGGCGGTCTGGCTGGGCGACCGGAGTTCGGTGCTGGCCTAGCTGCACGCTCACCAACTGGCTTGGCGGCACTGTTGGCCTGTCTGGAATCCATACTTCTCGCACTTGGCTGAGAAGCGGAGCCTTGCTCGCGCTGATTGCGCTTGCGCTGGGCATTTTGACCGTTGGATCTACCTCCACCTTGAGCTGGTTTGGCAACCGGCTCAGGCTTCACATAGGGAGCAACTGCTCCAATTAGTGCAACAACCAGTGGGGAGCTTGCCGTCACCTTGGTTGGTACAACAGAGATCTTGGCTTTGCGAAGTAGGTCCGCTAGGTCATTGCGCTGAGTTGGTAGAGAAATTGTTACCACATCGCCGGCGGCGCCGGCTCGAGCAGTTCGGCCCGAGCGGTGCAGGTAGGCCTTGTGTTCTGCCGGTGGGTCAACGTGAATCACCAGGTTAACATCATCAACGTGGACACCTCTGGCTGCAACATCGGTTGCAACTAATACTTTTACGGTGCCGGCTGCAAAGGCTGCCAGGTTGCGGTCGCGAGCGTTTTGAGAAAGCGCCCCGTGCAGGTCCACCGCTGGAATTCCAGCTTTGGTTAGGTTGTTAGCAAGTTTTTTCGCATGGTGCTTGGTTCGCATGAACAGAATCCGGCGGCCGGTGCCAGAAGCCAAGGCCTCAATCAGAGCATTTTTGGCCTCTGGGTTGCTTGCTTCAAAAACATGGTGGGTCATCTGAGCTACTGGGGAACTTTCTTCATCCACAGCATGCATAACCTGATTGTTTAAAAAGCGATCTACGAGCTTATTAACCCCGTTATCCAGGGTTGCCGAGAACATTAGGCGCTGACCGGCTTTGGGGGTGGCGTTTAGAATCCTGGTGACTGAAGGCAAGAAACCTAAATCTGCCATGTGGTCTGCTTCATCAAGCACGGTTATTTGAACTGAGTCAAGTTTTAGAAGGCCCTGTTGCATTAGGTCCTCAAGACGGCCCGGGGTGGCAACAACGATTTCTACACCGTCACGGATTGCTCTTACCTGGCGG
>JBDNID010000007.1:0-9702 GCA_041688475.1 Aquiluna sp. | reverse complement strand
TGGGCGGAGACCCGAAGCCCAAATACGGATGGACCGATGTGGCACGTTTTTCCGCGGCCGGCATCCCCGCTGTTAACTACGGCCCAGGTGACCCGAGCCTGGCTCACGCGGATAATGAAAATGTTCCAGTCGGTCAGTTGTTCGATTGCGAAAAAGGCCTACGAGGCTGGCTGGCGCCATAGTCGGTTGGCTTTATCTTGAGATTTCTGGGATAATTGAGGTTTCCACCAGAATTCCCAAGGAGCAGAGTCTTATGGCAGCAATGAAGCCGCGTACCGGTGATGGTCCTATGGAAGCAGAGCGAGAACCTCGTGGTCTTATTGTGCTGAGAGTTCCTCTAGAAGGCGGCGGTCGACTAGTTGTATCGGTGAATGAAACCGAAGCCAAAGAACTCCATGCAGTTTTGCAAGGCGTAATAAAAAAGTAATTGCTAAGAGGCCTTCACGGCAACTAACAAACCATCGCCGACCATCGAAAGTGATGAAATAAAGTTGTCTCGGTCTGCGAGGTTTCGAATCACATTCCTGAGACTCGAGGTCTCGTCATCCCGCAAAGCGGGGTTCGGAACCCGATCCCTCCAAAGCGCGTGAGCTACCACAATTGTGCCGCCCCTTTTTAAAAGCCCGATTGCGGGCTCTAAAATGGCCTCCAAGTCGGCCGGGTCGATATCAATGAAAACTAGGTCGTAGGCGTCCTCTGCCATATTTCCCACCACCGCCTTAGCCTTGCCGGTGATTACCCTAATCCTGCTCTGGGCAATACCACTTTTCTTGAAAATCTCTCGGGCCACATTTTGATACTCGGGCTCATCGTCGATTGTGGTGAGCACGCTTTGATTTGATGCCGAGAGTAGCCATAGCCCTGACACGCCAGCCCCTGTGCCAATTTCTACAATACTCTTGGCGTTAGAGATTGCTGCAATCAGGGCGAGTTGGTTACCCGTGCCACTTGTGACCGGCTCAACCCCAAGCTCTTGAGAGTGTTTTCTCGAATTGGCGATGTGCTCGGGTTCGGGTACGAACTCTTCGGCGAATTTCCAGCTGGCAATTTTGTCTATCATCTTGGGCTCCAGTGTATGAGTGTGCGACCAAATAGCGGGGATTCATTAGGTAGGATCATCACATGTTTGGTCTTAGCGCAGAGAAGCTGTTATTGCTTGTGCTTTTGGCCGTCTTGATTCTTGGCCCCGAGCGGCTCCCTTACTACGCCAAGCAACTTGGCGAATTGGTGCGCAAAGGCAAAAAAATGGTTGACAATGCGCAAGTTCAGATGAAGTCTGAATTGGGCGACGGCTACCAAGATCTAGATTGGAAAAAGCTGGATCCGAGACAATATGACCCAAGACGCATCGTGCGCGAGGCCTTACAGCCTGAAAAAAAGACTTCCAATATCGTTGATCGGGTTAAAGAACGACCTCCGCAGCGAAGGCTGGAGTTCGGCGAGGCGCCTCCATTTGACCTAGAGGCTACCTAAATCAAATCCAACGAGTCAGTTTAGACATCAGCGGAGCTAGCTTCTTATAATCCTTAGCCCTGGTTGGCAACCCAATCGGTAGTTTATTTGCAACTCCGATAGTTCTGGTCTCGGTGAAACGCAAAAGCCCACCCGGCCCGGACCTGCGACCCATACCAGATTGCTTCATGCCGCCCATTGGAGCCGCCATCGATGCCATCGTGGCACGGTAGCCCTCATTCACGTTCACAGAACCGGCCATTAGGCGAGAGGCAAGCTTTAGGGCCGCTTTTTTGTCGCCGACAATTGAAGCGTTTAGGCCAAAGTCGGAGTCGTTCGCAAGCCTTACCGCATCATCCAGCGAGTCATAGCCGCACAGTGCAAGGACCGGGCCAAAGACCTCTTTGGTGAGAATTTCTGAGTCTGCGGCGGCATTGGCAATCACGGTTGGGGCATAAAAGTTGGGTCCAATTCCGGGAAGCGCCTTGCCTCCGGCAACAATCCGAGCTCCTTCGGCTTGGGCTCTTTGAATAAAGCCTTCGACTCTTTCAAGCTGAGCGCTTGAGGTGAGCGAGCCAATATCGAAGTTGTAGTGATCCGAAACTCCAAGAGTGAGCGAATTAACTCTCCTGGCCAAAATGACCTCAAACTCTTTGAGTGCATGATTTGGAACATATAGCCGCTCGATAGAAACACACAACTGACCGGCGTTGCCAAAGGCTCCTCCGATAGCGGTTTCGGCTGCCATTTCTAGATCCGCGCCTGGCATCACAATCATGGGGTTCTTGCCGCCGAGTTCGAGCGAGTATCCAATCAGCCTCTTCGCAGCGCGTTCGGCAACTATCCTGCCGGTTGGGGTGGAGCCGGTGAACGCCACATAGTCAGCATTGTCAGTGATGGCGTTTCCAACCTCGGCTGGTTCGCCGTGTACTACCTGCCAGATCGCTTCAGGCACTCCGGCTTTAACCGCGATGTCCCTCGCCAACCTAATGGTCTTGGCGGTTTGATTATCGGCTTTTTGAACCACCGCATTGCCGGCCATAAGCGCTGGAATGACATCCATCATCGTGAGTGCGAGCGGGTAATTCCAGGGAGTAATGATTCCCACCACCCCGATAGCGCTTGGTTCGGTATATGCCTCGAGCAGCAATGGCACACCGGCCTTGAGGCGCTTTCGCTTCATGGTCTTAGAGGTAACCCTTGCGTAGTAGCTCACTGCCGCAAGACCACCGGTTATCTCTTCGAAAGCGTGGGCGCGGGACTTGCCGGTCTCGGCCTGAAGGATGTCCATGAGGTCATCGCCATGCTCTCTCAGATCCTTCGCGATTATTTTTGCTATTGCCGCTCTGTCTTTTGCCGCCCTCGCGCCCCAGGCTTTTTGAGCGACTCTGCCCAGTTGAATTGCTGCAATCACGTCCTCGGAGGAGTGAGACTCCAAATCGTTCAGCTTGGTACCTGTCAGTGGGTCAACAACGCTTATGAGTTCCATAGTTATATCTAAACCGGTTTGAGGCCAAGAGATTTCCCAGAAAGCCCTCTGGGTTTTTGGGCGATGAATCTAGCCAGATCAAAAATAGTCAAGCTGATTGCTGAGTCCGGTTCCGAAATCACAACTGGTACTCCCTGATCTGAGCCGATTCGAAGGTTTTCACTCAGCGGCAACTTAGCTAATAGGCTCACTTCTTCTCCGCTTAGCTCTTGGAGTCTTGAGGCCACTGACTCGCCGCCGCCTTGGCCGAAGATGTAGAGCTTTTCACCTGCGCTATCCAAATGGCTCATGTTTTCCACCACCCCGAGGATGCGTTGTCCAGTTTGAAGTCCGATAGCTCCGCTTCGCTCTGCAACTGATGCGGCGGCGGATTGCGGGGTGGTGATTACTAGAGACTCAGCCTTGGGCAACAGTTGCCCCAGGGAGATTGCCACATCGCCGGTTCCCGGAGGCAAATCCACCAACAAGAAATCTAGATCGCCCCAGTAGACATCGGTCAAAAACTGCTCGATGGCGCGGTGCAGCATGGGGCCGCGCCAGGCAACTGGTTTATTATCCGCCACGAAGAAGCCAATTGATATAACTTTTACGTCGTAAGCGATTGGTGGCAGCATCAGTTCGCCCACCTTGGTCGGGGTTGTGGTGATTCCGAGCTGTCCGGGAATTGAGTAGCCAAAAATATCCGCATCCAATAGCCCAACCTTGTGCCCGAAGGTCGCTAGGGCAGCGGCGAGGTTGGCGGTGATGCTGGATTTACCCACCCCACCCTTACCGGAGCCCACGAAGATAACTCTGGTTAGGTTCTCTTTTTGAGCAAACTGGTTAAACTTCATCGGCTTATTGCCGCGCAGCTTGGTTGTAAGAGCTTGACGCTCCTCACGAGTCATCGTGAGCATCGTTACCGAAATCTCGGAGAACCCTTTGGCCAGCGCCTCATGAACATCTCGCTCGATGCTCTGAGCTGCGGGACAGCCAGAAATTGTTAGCTTTATCTCAACAACAACGCTGTCTTTAGTTTCAGTCAGCTCGCCAACCATCCCGAGATCCGTGATTGGGGCCCTGAGTTCAGGGTCAATAACCGTGGCAAGAAGCCCAAGGGCTTTTGAGCTCATTTGGTTCTCTTTTTTGAAAACTCTTCGTTATTTATTTCGGCAGTGAGCTGTTTCAGCATATCTTTAAGTTCATCTCGGACAAAATCCTTCGTGGCAACCTCCTCTAGCGCTAGCCGAAGAGCTACAACCTCTCGAGCGAGGTATTCGGTGTCGGCTAGATTACGCTCCGCTCGCTGACGGTCCTGTTCGAATTTCACTCGGTCACGATCGGCTTCTCGATTTTGAGCCAAAAGAATCAGTGGCGCAGCATAAGAGGCTTGCAAAGACAAAATAAGGGTCAAAAGGGTGAAGTTCAAGGCCCTGGGGTCAAACTGTGCACTGACTGGTGCCAACGTGTTCCAGGTCAACCACACCGCGACAATCAAGCTCATAGCGATTAGAAAAAAGCCGGTGCCCATCGCTCTTGCGATTGCTTCGGAAATGCGACCAATGGTGTCTTGGCCCAAAGACGGTCTGCGAAATAGCTTGCGCCTTGTGACCGGAGTCTCAAGTTCGGAGGATCTGCGAGCCATTTAGCTACTCCTCTTCACTTCGCCAGTCCTGCGGAAGCAGGTGGTCCAATACATCATCAACGGTAACTACCCCTAGAAGGTGATTCCGTTCATCAACCACCGGGATCGCGATTAGATCGTAGGTAGCGAGGTCTCGGTGAATTTGAGCAATCGGGGTATTCACGCCGATTGCTTGCTGCTCGGTATCGAGAAGCGAGCTTAAGCTCTGGTGGGGCGGATAGCGCAACAGCTTTTGAAAGTGCACAACCCCTAGGTATTTCCCAGCTGGAGTTTCATAAGGCGGTAGCGTGACAAAAACCTGGGCCGCTAATACCGACTCAACCTCTTTTCTGCGAATCAGAGCCATGGCCTCCGCCACGGTGGTGTCAGCAGAGCAAATGATTGGCTCCGGGGTCATCATTCCACCAGCGGTATACGGTCCATACTTCAAGAGCGATCTAATGTCTTCCGCTTCTTCTGGATCCATGAGGTCAAGAAGGGTCTCGGTTCTCTCCGCTGAAAGATTTGCCATCAGGTCAGCCGCGTCATCTGGCCCCATCAGATCTAAAACTTCAGCCGCTCGATCGTCATCCAAACCCTTCATGATTTCGAGCTGCTCTTCTTCCGGGAGTTCTTCCAAAAGATCCGCGAGTCGCTCATCGTCAAGGCCTTCTGCTAGAGCAATCATGCGATCTTCGGGCAGCTCGAGCATGGCAGTCGCGAGGTCCGCCGGTCGGAGATCCGCGACTGTGGATAGAAGTTGCCGGGCATCTTGATCGGCCGAGTTTTCATGGTTCTCGCTGGCTTCGTTCCACTGCACAAATAAGGTACTGCCCTTGGCAAAAGGCAATGCGGAACTTTTGGCTTTGCGCACGAATAGCTCCGCTAATACCCAGTCTCCACGCTTGGTCTTTTCAATTGAAAAGTCCTCAATAGTGGCAATTCCTGTGCTCTCCAGCAATGTGACTTTTCTGCCTAGCATTTGGGCAATCGCCCTTACTTCTTGGCCGCGTTGGGAAAATCTGCGTAGATCAATAAAGCCATTTGACATCAGTTGACCAGGTGCGATTGCAGTTACTCGTGCTATCGGTAAGAAGACTCTGCGCCTTCCCGAAATTTCGATGATAAATCCTGTGGCCCTGGGCGGTTGGGTTGCTCGATAAGCCATCAGAACATCGATAACTTTGCCAACCCGATCGCCCTGCGGGTCAAAAACTCCACACCCCGCCAGTCTGGCCACGAATACCCTGGTTGCGCTCATAGAGATAACCCTATGGGGCATAAGCAACCTGGTGTCACAATTCTTGGCATGAGCGATGCAAGAGCGAGCGCCAGGTCCAAGCGACCAGGACCAACGATTCCCACTGGTCACACACTGGGTAATTTCGCCAATCACAAAGAGGCTTCGGTTCTTGTCGAAAAGCTAATAGCCGGTGATTTTAGCCCGCAAAAAGTTTCCATTATTGGGCACGACCCGGTCATGGTGGAGCGAATTCGGGGAAGGTTGGGCTATGGCCGCATCGCAGCATCGGGTGCGATAACCGGATTGTGGATTGGGCTTTTGATTGCATTGCTTTTGGGCTCGGGAGTTCAAATGGCCCAAGACGGCTCCACGGATTTCTTGCCTGAGCAATTTATTTCGGTGGTCTCTGTAGCAGCTGGAATTGGAATGCTTCTCAACATTCTGCGTTTTGCTGCATCTAAAAATAAACGTGGATTTTTATCCACCCAGATGCCAGTGGCATCTCGTTATGAAGTCATAGTTCCAGAGGCGGATGCCCCAAAGGCGCTAGGAATTATCTCCGCTAGCTCAACCTCCAAGTAGAGCTTTTGAGTACCAGGCTTCGATGCCCTCTGTGGTTCTGGGAAGCGCGGCACTGAGGTTCTCGACCCCTTCGCTAGTAACTAGGACATTGTCCTCGATGCGAATCCCAATTCCTCGAAGTTCTTCGGGAATCAAGAGGTCATTTTCGTGAAAGTAAAGCCCCGGCTCAATTGTGAAAATCATTCCAGGCTCCAAGATGCCATCCTGGTAATGCTAGCGCTTGGCTTGAGCGCAGTCGTGCACATCCATTCCAAGGTGGTGGCTCGTGCCATGCACCATGAACCTCCTGTGATGTTGGTTTTCTGGCAATAAAGATTCCTCTGCAGTCACTGGTAAGAGTCCGAACTCAGCAACCTTTCGAGCTATAACCTGCATCGCAGCGTTGTGGATATCGCGGAATTTAGCCCCCGGCTTAGCGGCAGCAAAAGCAGCATCGGACGCTTCTAAGACTGCGTCATAAACTCGTTTTTGAGCCTGGGTGTATTTGCCATTAATCGGTATCGTTCTTGTGATATCGGCGGTGTATAGCGAGTTCAGCTCTACCCCGGCATCGACCAAAATGAGATCACCATTATTGACCTCACCATCGTTTCTGGTCCAATGCAGGGTGCAGGCATTTGGTCCCGCAGCGGCTATCGTGTCGTAGCCGAGCTCGAAGCCATCCTGCCGGGCCCGAGAGTAAAAGGCCGTTTCTACAACTCTTTCACCACGCGCGATGGTAGAGGCTTTCGGCAAAGAGCGGGCAATATCGCCGAAACCGCTGATGGTTACATTCACCGCTTGACGCATTTGGGAAATTTCGTAAGCGTCTTTTACAAAGCGCATTGTCGATGCTGCCGTCACTAGCTTTTTGTTTTCAAGATCCAGATACTTACCTAATTCTTTTATGTTCTTTTTGAAGTCGCGAATCGAAGCTGTCTGGATGTCCAGAATCTCGGACACCTCTTGGAGCCCAGGCCTTGCACCAACCCAAAACTCTCCGATTGCCGGATTTGCAAAGAATTCATCGGTTTCTCGCCCTGCAGTTGGAAGAAAATAGAGAGTGCTGGCAGATGGCTCGGCGCGGGCGTCGATTACCAAGATTGAGCCGGGTACCGCCTCAGAGCCCCAGCCGGTGAGGTGCGAGAAGGCAGTGTGGGCTCGGTAGCGATATTCGGTATCGTTCGAGCGGGTCTTCATTTCACCAGCCGCAATCACCAAAACTTTGCCCGCCAGTTTTTTGGCTATCGCCTCACGGCGGACTTTTGCATAGCTTGCGACCTCCCAAGCTTTTTGGGTCGGAGGGATCTGCTCTTGCCAATCAGAGGCAATAAAGTCCAAAAACCCTTTGGAATGTGGGGTGCGCGATCGGTTGGTTGCGTTAATTTTTTTTCCCATGGCACTATTGTTCCACTGTGATCGATCTTCATACCCACTCCACCCAATCCGACGGCAAAGATTCTCCGAGCAGACTTGTTGAGCTATCCAGTCAGCAAGGCATAACCGTATTGGGGGTGACTGACCACGACTCCACCGCTGGTTGGGCCGAAGCGATAGCTGCCGGCAGAAGGTTCGGTGTGGGGATAGTGCCGGGTATCGAGGTGTCTACCCGATCTGAAACTTCGGAAGGCCGAGGCATCAGTGTTCACGTGCTTTGTTATTTGCCAGACCCCGATAATCACGCCTTGGCTAAAACCCTTTTGGCAACAAGGGAATCCAGAGTCGTTCGCGCAAAAAAAATGGTCACGCTTTTGGCTAAAGACTACCCAATCAGCTGGGAACTGGTTTTGGCACAGCTACCTAGCGGGGCCACCATCGGAAGACCAGCCATTGCCGATGCACTAGTTGAATTGGGCATAGTGCCAAATCGCACTGACGCCTTTACGTCTATCTTGAATTCCAGGGGCCGATACTACATTTCCGAGTTGTCGCTTGAAACTGAACTTGCAATCAAGCTGATTCGAGATGCCGGGGGAGTGTCTGTGATGGCTCATCCCTTGATTGATTTTCCGGCCGGCAAATCCCTGACCGATTTACCGGGTGACCACTTTGAAAAATTAATAGCGGCCGGGCTCGATGGGCTAGAGATTTATCATCGGGCAGTCCCCGAGCATGCTAAAAACTGGTTGAGCAATCTTGCCCTTAAGCACGATCTGATTGTCACCGGATCCAGTGATTATCACGGGGTTGGGGGCAAAGACAACGAGCTCGGCGAAAACCACACCACTCAGGCAATGCTTGATCGAATCATCAATCAAGCATCCGGCTCTCAAGCTTTTTTGTAGTTTCGGCTTCTGGTTCTGCTTCTTGGAGTGGGGGTCGACTGGGTCGCAGCTTCGCGCTTTGGCGCCGCGGTTCTTGGGTGCGCGGTTCTTTGGCTTGGCGCACTCTTGTTGGCTTCCGGAGCCCTACCGATTCGACCCTTAGTACCCTCGGGAATCTTGAGATCCTCGAATAGCTTTGGTGAGTTTGAGTAAGTTTCGGTTGGCTCTGGAGTGTTTAGCTCTAGCTCACGGTTTATGTGAATCCAGCGAGTCATGTCTTCCCAGTCGACAAATGTGACTGCTACGCCTAACTTCCCCGCGCGGCCAGTGCGACCAACGCGGTGCAGGTAAGCCTTTTCATCCTCTGGCACCGAGTAGTTGATGACGTGGGTCACATCGTCTACATCGATACCACGCGCGGCCACTTCAGTAGCCACAAGTATTTCCTTCTTACCGGCCCTAAATGCCGCCATGGAACGTTCTCGGGCTTCCTGAGACATGTCCCCGTGTAGCGGGGTAGCTAAGAATCCTCGATCCATGAGTTCTTCGGTTAGCTTGGCCGACTGGCGCTTGGTACGAACAAAGACGATGGTCTTACCTCGACCCTCGGCCTGCAAAATGCGGCCGACAATCTCGTCTTTATCCATCGAGTGGGCACGGTAGACAAACTGTTTGATGTCTCGTTTGGTCTTGCCCTCGTCCGGGTCCGCAATGCGAATGTGGATTGGGCGGTTCTGATATCTTCTCGCCAAACTCAGAATCGCTGCGGGCATAGTTGCCGAGAACAGCATGGTCTGACGCTTTGGTGGGGTGTAGCTGAATAGCTTCTCAACATCCGGCAGGAAGCCGAGATCTAGCATTTCATCCGCTTCGTCGAGAACCATGAATCTGATTTGCGACAGATCTAGCAGTTTCTGCTTTGAAAGATCAATTAGCCGGCCAGGAGTGCCAACTACCACCTGAGCACCTCTTTTGAGGGCCTCAATTTGGCCCTCGTAAGCCTTGCCTCCATAAATGGCGACGACCTGGGTGGAACGGTTGGCGCTTGCGAGCTCCAAGTCGGAAGCCACCTGAACCGCGAGTTCGCGAG